>NZ_AMRL01000007.1 GCF_000299935.1 Oceanibaculum indicum P24
GGCTGGCGCTGGCCCGTGCCTGGACCCTGCAGCCCGAAGTGCTGTTCCTCGACGAGCCGACCTCGGCGCTGGATGTCCGGGGCATCCGCGAGGTCGAGGAGGCGCTGACCCATTTCCACGAGACCGGCACCAAGATCGTCATGACCAGCCATGATTTCGGGCAGGCGCGGCGGTTGGCCGACGAGATCGTGTTTTTGCATCACGGAAGGCTGGTCGAGGTGACCCCGGCCGAGCGGTTCTTCCGGGAACCACAGAGCGAGGAGGCCCGCGCCTTCATCAAGGGCGAACTTCTCTGGTGAGAAATCGAAATTCCATAAACAGGAGGATAGCAATGAACAGGTTTGGCAAATTCCTCGCCGTCGCGGCGCTGGCTGTTACCGCAGCTGTGGGCTCCGCGCAGGCACAAGACAAGTTCATCACCGTGGCCTCGACCACCTCGACCGAGAATTCGGGGCTGTTCAAGCACATCCTGCCGCTGTTCAAGGCGAAGACCGGCATCGAGGTGCGGGTGATCGCGCAGGGCACCGGCCAGGCGCTGGACACCGGGCGGCGCGGCGACGCCGACGTGGTGTTCGTGCATGCCCCGGCGGCGGAAAAGAAGTTCGTGGCCGAGGGCCATGGCGTCGAACGGTTCGAGGTCATGTATAACGACTTCGTCATCGTTGGCCCGAAGAGTGATCCGGCCGGTGTGAAGGGCATGAAGGACGCCCCTGCCTCGCTGACGAAGATCGCCGCCGCCAAGGCTGCCTTCGCCTCGCGCGGTGACGATTCCGGCACCCACAAGGCGGAGCTGCGGCTCTGGAAGGAAGCCGGCGTGGATGTGAAGGCCGCCGGCGGCGGCTGGTACCGCGAGCTGGGCTCCGGCATGGGCGCCACGCTGAACACCGCGGCGCAGATGCCGGCCTATGCGCTGACCGACCGCGCGACCTGGATCAGCTTCCAGAATCGCGGCCCGCTAGAGATTAGCGTCGAGGGCGATGCCAAGCTGTTCAACCAGTATGGCGTGATCCTGGTGAACCCGGAGACGCACAAGCATGTGAAGAAGGCGGAAGGTCAGGCCTTCATCGACTGGCTGGTCTCCGGCGAAGGCCAGAAGGCGATTGCCGACTACAAGCTGAACGGCCAGCAGCTGTTCTTCCCGAACGCGAAGAAGTCCAGCAGCTAATGGTCGCAAGCGGCGCACAGGCGAAGGGAGGATGGCATGAAGCTCCGCACTCTGGTTGTGGTTCTGGCGGTGCTGGTGAGCATGCCCGCTAAAGCCGCTGATACTCTCACCCTGTTCGCTGCCGGCAGCCTGAAGACGGCGCTGGGGGAGGTGGCGAAGGCCTATACGGCCAGGCACAGCATGGCGGTGGCGACGGAGTTCGCCGCCTCCGGCCTGCTGCGCAAGCGCATCGAGGAAGGCGCGCGGCCCGATGTCTTCGCCTCCGCCAACATGGCGCATCCGCAGAAGCTGGCCGCCGCCGGCATTGGCGGGCCGGTCAT
Organism: Oceanibaculum indicum P24; assembly: GCF_000299935.1. Classification (NCBI taxonomy): domain Bacteria; kingdom Pseudomonadati; phylum Pseudomonadota; class Alphaproteobacteria; order Rhodospirillales; family Oceanibaculaceae; genus Oceanibaculum; species Oceanibaculum indicum. The sequence continues at coordinate 1,486 of NZ_AMRL01000007.1, forward strand.
GCTGTTCGCCCGCAACCGGCTGTGTGCCCTCGCCCAGCCGGGCCTCGCGGTGACCAGCGAGACGCTGCTGGAGGTCATGCTGCGCCCGGAGGTGCGGCTCGGCACCTCGACGCCGAAGGCCGACCCGTCCGGTGATTATGCGTGGGAACTGTTCGGCAAGGCCGATGCGCTGAAGCCCGGCAGCCTGAAGCTGCTGGACGGCAAGGCGCTGAAGCTGACTGGTGGCCCGGATTCGCCGAAGCCGCCGGTCGGGCGCAACACCTATGGCTGGGTGATGGCGGAGAAGCAGGCCGACCTCTTCCTGACCTACTGCACCAATGCAAGGCTGGCGCAGGCGGAGGTGTCGGGGCTGCAGATCGTCGCCCTGCCGGAGAGCCTGTCGGTGGGCGCGGATTACGGCCTGACCGTCATCGGGGCGGACAAGCCGGCGGCGTGGCAGCTGGCGGCCTTCATCCTCTCGCCGGACGGCCAGACCATCCTAGATAAGTACGGGTTCACCGTGGCCGGGGTGCCCGCCGAGAAATAGAACACAGGAGGATGTGGATGGGCCGTTTCGTCCTTCTGCTGCTGGGCGGCCTGATCTGCTGGAGCCTTGACTCTGCGCCTGCATCGGCGCGGACACTCACCGATTCGGCCGGGCGCACTGTCACCCTGCCCGACCGCGTCGAGACCGTGTTCGCCGCCGGTCCGCCGGCCACGGTCTTCCTTTACACCCTGGCACCGGAGACGCTGGCCGGCTGGTCGCGCCCGCTGCATGCCGATGAGCGCCCCTATGTGCCGGAACGCTTCCGCGACCTGCCGAACCTGGGGCGGCTGACAGGGCGCGGCGGCACCGCCAATCTGGAGGCTGTGCTGGCGGCGAAGCCCGACCTCATCTTCGATTTCGGCTCGACCGCGCCGACCTATGTGTCGCTGGCGGACCGGGTGCAGGCGCAGACCGGCATTCCCGCCATCCTGATTGACGGGCGCTTCGAGAATACGGCGGCGGCTTTGCGTCTGCTGGGCGAGGCGCTGGGCCGGCAGGAACGCGCGGAGGCACTGGCGCGCTATACCGAGCGCACGCTGGTCGAGGTCGATGCCATCGCCGCGCAGGTGCCGCAGGACCGGCGGCCGCGCGTCTATCTGGCGCGCGGGCCGGTCGGGCTGGAGACCGGGGTGCGCGGCTCCATCAATACCGAGATCATCGAGCGTGCGGGCGGCATCAACGTGGCCGACGCGCCCGGCCAGCGCGGCATCGTGAATGTCTCGCTGGAGCAGGTGCTGGCCTGGAATCCGGAAGTCATCATCACCTGGGACGAGCGCGGCCTCGCCCATATGCTGACCGATGCGCGCTGGCGCAATGTCCGCGCGGTACAGACCGGGCGGCTCTATCTCGCCCCCTCGGTGCCCTTCGGCTGGATCGACCGGCCGCCCTCGATCAACCGGCTGCTCGGCCTGCGCTGGCTGGCGAAGGTGCTCTATCCCGATATCGATACCGGCGACATGCGGGCGATCACCAGGGAGTTCTACCGGCTGTTCTACCATGTCGAGCTGGATGAGGCGCTGCTGGCGCCGCTGCTTGCCGGCCCAGGGCGCTAGACGGTTTTGGGCGCTAGCCTGATACTGCGCGCATGACAGTGGAAACCCGGCATGGCGCGGCGGCGGGCGTGCGCTCCTGGCTGATGCCGGGGGCGCTGCTGGTGCTCTTGGCGCTGCTCATCCTGCTGGCCCTGTCGGTCGGCCAGTATCCGGTGACGCCGGGGCAGCTGTTCGACCTGATCGTCGCCGGCCTGACTGGGCGGCCCTCCGCCGTGCCGGAAACCGTGCAGACCGTCATCTGGCAGGTGCGCCTGCCGCGTGTTGCCGGCGCGCTGCTGGTCGGCGCGGCGCTGGCTGCCGCCGGGGCCGCCTATCAGGGGCTGTTCCGAAACCCGCTGGTCTCGCCGGACATACTGGGTGTGTCTGCCGGCTCCGGGCTGGGCGCGGTGCTGGGCATCTTCCTGTCGCTGCCGGTCATCTTCATCCAGCTCAGCGCCTTCGTGTTCGGCATCGCGGCGGTCACGCTGGTCTATCTGATCGCCGCCTCGGTGCGCGGGCGCGAGCCGGTGCTGGTCCTTGTGCTGGCCGGCGTGGTGCTGGGCACGCTGGCCGGCGCCGTCATCTCGCTGCTGAAGGTGCTGGCCGACCCCTATGACCAGTTGCCCGCCATCACCTTCTGGCTGCTGGGCAGTCTTGCCACGCTCAATCCCGGCGATGTGCTGGCGGCGGCACCGCTGGTGCTGCTTGGCCTCGCGCCGCTGTATCTGCTGCGCTGGCGGATGAACCTGATGGCGCTGGGCGATGAGGAGGCGAAGACGCTGGGCGTCGATGCCGCGCGGCTGCGCCTGCTGTTCATCGCCGCCGCCACGCTGATGACCGCCGCCGTGGTGTCGATCAGCGGCATTGTCGGATGGGTCGGCCTCGTCATGCCGCATATCGCGCGCATGCTGGTGGGGCCCAATTTCGAGCGGCTGCTGCCCGCCTCGTTGCTGCTGGGGGCGGGCTATCTGCTGATCGTCGATACGCTGGCGCGCACCCTGACCGTGACCGAGGTGCCGCTGGGCATCCTGACCGCCTTCCTCGGCGCGCCCTTCTTCCTGTGGCTGCTGGCGCGCGGGAGGCACGGATGGCAGTAGAGGCAGGATTGCGCGTCGAGGCGCTTTCCTTCGGCTATGGCGGCCGGCCGGTCGGGCGGGAGGTCGGCTTCGCGCTGGAAGCGGGGGAGGTGATCTGCCTGCTGGGACCGAATGGCGGCGGCAAGACCACCCTGTTCAAGACCATGCTGGGCCTCTTGCGTCCGCTCGGCGGGCGGGTAACGCTGGGCGGTGAGGATATCGCTGGCTGGAAGCGCGAGACCCTGGCCCGCCACATCGCCTATGTGCCGCAGGCGCACAGCGCCTTCTTCCCCTTCACCGTACGCGACATCGTGCTGATGGGGCGGGCATCGCAGGTCGGCCTGTTCGCCACGCCGGGGGCGGCTGACCGCAAGGCGGCGGAGGCCGCGCTGGCGGCGCTGGGCATCGAACGACTGGCGGACCGCGCCTATACGGAGATCAGCGGCGGCGAACGCCAGCTCACCCTGATCGCCCGCGCGCTGGCGCAGGAACCGCGCGTGCTGGTGATGGACGAGCCGACGGCCAGCCTCGATTTCGGGAACCAGATCCGGGTGCTGGAGAAGGTGCGCGGGCTGGCCCGCACCGGCATCGCCGTGCTGCTCAGCACGCACGACCCGGACCATGCCTTCCTGTGCGCCGACCGGGTGGCGCTGCTGCATGAGGGGCGGCTGCACGCGCTGGGCGCCCCGGCGGAAGTGGTCACCGCCGAGGCGCTGCGCCTGCTCTATGGCGTGGAGGTCGAGATCGTGACGCTGCCGGAGTCAGGACGGCGCATCTGCGTGCCGTCCCTGGTTTCATTTTAGGGCCGATAGACCGCCAGGAACTGCGCGCGCTGCTGGCCGGCCTCATCCAGCAGGGACAGCCGGTCGCCGTCGATCCGCCAGGTCGCCGTCTCCTTCAGTACGTTCGTCAGCGCGGCCTCGCGGCTCATCGCCGGTTCCGGGCAGGCCATCCGGGTAGCAAGCCCGTCGCCGAAGCGCAGCGTGTCGCCTTCCAGCCGATAGCCGCCGGCAATCTGGTTGCAGCCGGCATTGGCGGCATAGCGCGCCGGCTCCGGCAGCAGCAGCAGATAGGGCTCACGCCCGCCTTCCGTAGGGGCCACCGGTTCGCCCTCCAGCGCAATCAGCCGCCAGTAGCCATTGGCCAGCGTGTTGGAGGCCGGCACGCCGGGATCGCAGGCGCGTTCGGTGGATAGCCGGTCGAAGCGCTGTACCAGAATGGTGGGCTCGCTGCCGGGGCCGTCCATTCTGGGTCGCTGGGTGAGGGCACCCTTGAACTCCGCCGTCAGCGGTGCGGCACCCTTCGGCTTGGCGGCGAGGTAGGCGCGCTCCAGCGCCAGATACTCGCCCTCCATTGCCACCGGATAGGAATTGCCGGTGCGGCATTCGGTCAGGCGCGGCGCATCGGCCATGTAAGTGAAGGCGCCGCGCAGCGGCAGCACCGGCTCCAGCGGCGCCGCGTCCATCTGTCGGGTCAGCTCGTAGGGCAGGGTAGAGGCAATCGGCTGGCCGGTACGGTCGAGCAGGCGCAGCGTGCCATTGCCCATTATCTCCAGGCGCAGCACCTCGGGCGTGCCGGCTTCCTCGCTGCCGAGGATCAGCGTGCGGCGCGCCGGGTCGGCATGCCAGCGCCCGATGCTCTCCTCGCTCAGATTGCGTTCCAGATAGGTCCGGCGCAGCGCGTAGCTCTGGTCCGGGCGCAGGGTCAGCTCGTGCCTGATGCCCGGGCAGTCGGCGCAGGGCAGCACGCCGGCATAGCTGCCGGGCAGGCTCAGGCCGTTCGCCGCGACATAGCTTGCCGGCATGGCGGGCGGCGTCATCGGCCCCTCGGCAATGTGCTGGTCCGTGGCACAAGCGGCCAGCGTCAGGCCAAGGGCCACGATGGACAGGCTGAGGGTGGGGCGCATTGGAACCTCCCGCGGTATCGCGCTCTTCGCATTGAGTACTTGCCAGAAACGGCAACGGCCCGCCGGCGGTTCCGGCGGGCCGTCAGGGCGGTGCGGAAGGCTGCCGTCTATTTCTGCGCGATCGGCGCGAACACGGTATCCATCTCGATGCTGTCCACATCCTCAGGTCGCGCGAAGGGCGCAGGCGCCGGCTCGCCGGGCGTGCGCGGGCGACCGATCTCCTCGAAGAACAGGTCGAGCCCGCCCGGCATGATGGTCCAGAACATCTTCAGGTCCTTCGTGCCGGTGTTCATGATCTTGTGACGGCGGAAGGAGCCCAGCAGGATCGCCGTGCCGGGGCGCACCGGATGCGGCTCGCCATCCAGCTCCACCGTGCCCTCGCCCTCATAGAAGAACAGGATCTCGGTATGGTCGGGGTGCTGATGGTCGCGGATGAAGCAGCCCGGCGCGATGGACTGGACGCCGGTGGAGAAGGGCAGGCCCGGCACGTTGCGCTGGGAGAACTTCACCTCGCCATAGCCATTGGCCGGCACCGGCTGCCACCAGCTCGGCCCCTCGTCAGGCTGCACCACCACCGCGAAATTCCGGGTTGCGTCTTCGTGCTTCAGCGCGGTCATCGCTTGTCCCTCTCCTTCGCCAGACCTCTATCCACCAATGCTGACATAAAGGTCAGGCGACGCCAAGGCCAGTCCGACAGGTTCGTCCATCCACAAAAGATAACCAATGGAATGACAATACTCAACTGTCATCATTTATAATGAATGCCGGGGATTCTTAAAGGTCCCTTAAGCCAGTGGCGTTAATCTCCGTGCATAACCGTGCGACCGCCGAGAAGAAGCGGGTCGCGCAGATAACAGGCCGGAAACGCCAGGCAGGAATCAGCATGCAGGACACCAAGCTCCCGGATCGTGTGAAAAGCTTCGTCGGCCGTATTTTTGGCGCCGCCGAGGCCGAACAGGCCGGAAACGGGCAGCCTTTGACCCGCCCCATTGTGGCGGCCGGCAACCGGTCCGTGCCGGAAGCACAGCGCAGCCGCGAGGATTTCCTGCGCCGGCTGACCGACGTGCTGCAACAGCACAAGGCGGCGGCGGTGGGCCGGGTGCATCTGTTCGACCTAGAGGCCATCCGGCAGAAGCTGGGCGGCCGCTGGGAAGACCATCAGGCGCGCGTGCATGGGCTGACGCAGAAGGTGCTGGGCCGGCACCTGCAGGGCGGCGATGTGTATTGCCCGGTTGCCGGCGATTCCTATGTCGTGGTGTTCGCCGACGCCAGCCCGGAGCATGCGAAGGTCATGCTGATGAAGGTTGCACTGGAGATCGAGCAGCAGCTGTTCGGTGAGGTCGAGAAGCCTGTCGCCGCGGTCCAGGTGGCCAGCGCCACGGTGGATGGCGATGTGGTGTTCGCCGAAGAGAATCTGGAGTCGGTGTTCGAGCGCATCGGCATGCTGCTGGACGCGACGCTGCCTGTGGTGAAGCCTGCCGCGAAGGCCGATGGCGATCCATTGCAGGCAAAGCGGCCGCAACGGGAATCCGTTGATCTGCTGATCGACCGGCATCTGCCAGAACAGCTCGTCACCGAGGAGGATATCTGCTTCCTCTACACGCCCTATTGGGACGTGAAGGCACAGGCGCTGTCGATCTGGCAATGCGCCGCCGTGCTGAAAGACGGCAGCCTGCCGGACATCGTCGGCTACGACGTTCTGGGCCGCAACCCGGATACCGGGGATATCGGCTGGCTGGACAGTTTGCGGCTGGTAAGCGCCTGCAGCACGCTGGTCGAGATGCTGGCGAAAGGCTTCACCGTCTTCATTTCCGCCAACATCCATTTCGAGACGCTGGCGAATCGGCGCAACCTGGCGACGGTCACCAAGATTCTCGACCGGCTGCCGGGCCATGCGCACAAGTTCCTGGTCATCAGCATTGCCGGCGCGCCGGCCGGTGTACCGCAGAGCCGGATCGCGGATTTCGTGAACCTCTTGCGCCCGCGCTGCCGGGCGGTGCTGCTGCAGACCGAACTGGGCACGACCGAGATCGGCACCTTCACCGGCGTCGGGCTGGGCGGCCTCAGTCTCAGGGTCGCGCCGGATGCCTGCTATGACGCCCGCTTCGAGGTCAAGCTGGCCGGTTTCTCGGCAGAATGCCGCAAGGCGCGGCTGCTGCTGGCGGTGAACGGGCTGAACAGCGAAGGCCTGGTCCGGTCCGCCGTCAATGGCGGGGCGCGCTATATCGCCGGCGCGGCCATCGGCGGTCGCGTGGAGAAGCCGCGCAATATTGCCCGTTACACGCTGGAAGAAGTGCTGGTCGCCGCCTGACCGTTCCAGTACCTGCCCTATCGCATGGCAGCCTCACCATCGCCGGGGTTACGCGATCCCGGCGATGGCGGCATGCTGTTCCCCTGAACGTCAATACTAACAGGGTAACAACAGGGATGGGCAGGCAATGACCCGACGGATTTTCACCGCCACGCTGGGCACCGAGACAAACACCTTCTCCTCGCTGCCGACCGGCATGAAGATGTTCGAGGATACCTGCCTCTACCGCAATGCCAGCTATGGCGACAAGCCGCCGATGTTCGGCGCGCCGCTGGTGGTCTGGCGCCGCCGGGCGGAGGAGCGCGGCTGGGATGTGGTCGAGGGGCTGTGCGCCTTCGCCATGCCGGCCGGCAAGACGGTGGCGCGCGTCTATCGCCAGTTCCGTGACGAAATCCTGGCCGACATCAAGGCGGCGATGCCGGTCGATGCGGTGCTGTTGTCGCTGCATGGCGCGATGGTGGCCGAGGAGCATGACGATGCCGAGGGCCAGCTGATCGAGGCGGTGCGCAAGCTGGTCGGCCCGGATGTCGCCATTGGCGTGGAGCTGGATTTGCACGCCAATGTCGGCAAGCGCATGCTGGAGAACGCCACGGTCATCGTGCTGTTCAAGGAATATCCGCATATCGACATCCCGGAACGCGCGGAGGAGGTCTTCACCCTGATCGCCGACCATCTGGACGGCAAGACGAAGCCGGTGATGGGCTGGTTCGACTGCAAGACCATCGGCGTGTTCCATACCACCCGCCCGCCGATGCGCGGCTTCGTGGACCGGATGGCGGCGCTGGAAGGCAAGGATGGCATTCTGTCAGTCTCCGCCATTCACGGCTTCCCCTGGGCGGATGTGCCGGATATGGGCAGCAAGATGCTGGTGGTTGCCGATGGCGACCGGGCGAAGGCGACCGCGCTGGCGGAAAAGCTGGGGCGGGAGTTCTACGGCTTCCGCGAAGAGGCGCAGCCCGCCTACACCAGTCTGGATCAGGCGATGGCGCGGGCGGCCAGCCACAACCAGCCGAAGCCGCTGGTGCTGGCCGATGTCTCCGACAATGCCGGCGGCGGGGCGGCCAGCGATTCCACCTTCGTGCTGGAGGCGATGCTGAAGAAGGGCATAAGCGACGCCGCCATCGGCATGTTCTGGGACCCGATGGCGGTGCGCGTCGCCTTCGAGGTTGGCGTGGGCGCGGAAACCGATATCCGGCTTGGCGGCAAGCTGGGCGCGTCCTCCGGCCAGCCGCTCGACCTCAGGGTGAAGGTGCTGGCCCTGCTGGAAGATGCGACCGTGCAGTTCGGCGGTGCCCGCAAGGGCCATCAGAAGGTCGGCGACATGGCGGCGCTGGAGGCGGACGGCATCGTGATCGTGGTGAACACGCTGCGCACGCAGTGCTCCAGCGCCGACTGCTTCACCAATCTCGGCATCGATCCGGCGTCAAAGAAGGTCGTGGTGGTGAAGTCGATGCAGCATTTCCATGCCGCCTATGCGCCGCTGGCCTCCGACGTGCTCTATGTCGCCGCTCCCGGCGCACTGATGCCGGACTTCACCAAGCTGGATTACAAGAAGGCGCCGCGCGATCAGTGGCCGCTGGTGCCGGCCCCGCTGGGCTGAAGCCTCAGGGCGGCGCGCCTGTCACGCAGGCGTGCCGCCAGCACCGGCAGCGCCAGCAGCAGGCTGGCCGCGCACCACAGCAAGGCCTGTGTGTTGTGCGGGCCTTCCCGGACGGCGATGAAGATGGCGCAGGGGACTAGGGCGAGGGCGAGGCCGACCTCCGCGTCGCCGATGGCTTCCGGCAGACCGCGGAGCAACGCCAGCAGGGCAAGCCCCACCGCCGGCAGCAGCGCGAAGGAGGCCGGGAAGTCGCGGTAACGCGGATCGAACACCAGCCCCAGACACATCGCCAGCACGAAGGCCAGCGCCAGCAGCCGCACCGGATCGACCAGCCGGCTTGTCGCGCTGTCGGGTTTTTCCTCAACAGCACGCGCCAGCGCCGTCGCCAGCACCAGCATGGCGCCCAGCGACAGCAGCCACAGCGCCCCGCCCGCCGCCCATTCGAAGGGCATGCGGCTCATCTCAACGACATAGCGTGCCTGCATGGTGAGCAGCGTGCCGGAGGCGGCACCCGTCAGCACCAGCGTGGCCCAGCCGGCGGCTGTACCCGGCGCCTCGCGGCGGAGGGTGGCCCAGGCCAGCGGCAGCAGGCCGAACAGCAGAGATCCGGTGAGCCAGAGCTTCCAGCCGGGCAGTTCCTCGACCGGGCCGGTCAGCGGGAACTTGGCCTCGCGGCCGACATCATACAGGCCCCAATGGCCGCCGACCGTGCCTTCATTGGCGCGCTTCCAGGGCTGGTCGAACGCCTCGATCAGATTGTAGTCGATGCCCTGCTTGCTGACCTCGGAAACGAAGTCGCGCAGGAAGGCGGCCTGGTTCACCCGGCCGGGCACCGCGCCCTCGCGCTGGCGGCCGGCGCTGGGCCAGCCGGTCTCGCCGATCAGCAGGGTGACACCCGGCATCTGCTTTTCGACGAAGCGGTAGATGTCCATGATGTGGGCGACGGCCGCGTCGATGCCGACCGGCTCGTCCTCCCAATAGGGCAGGATATGGATGGTGGCGAAATCCACCTCATCGAGCAGCGGCTTGTGCCGCATCCAGAATTCCCACACATCGGCATAGGTCACCGCCACCTGCGAGCGCTGCCGGACCCAGCGAATGGTCTCGGCCAGCTTCTCGCGCGGCAGCTCGCCGCGCAGCATCACCTCATTGCCGACGACGATGGCGCGGACCGTCTGCGGATGGGCGTTGGCGAGTTCGACCGCCTTTGCCATCTGCAGCATGTTCTTGTCGGCCTGGCTGCCGATCCACACGCCCAGCAGCACCTCCAGCCCGTGGCGGGCGGCGATCTCCGGCACCTTGTCGAGGCCCTGATCGACGGCATAGGTGCGCACGCAGCGCGTGTTGCTGGCGAGGGCCGCGAAATCCTCGTCGATCTGCCATTCCGGGATGATGATGCCTTCCTGGAAGGGCGACTGGCCCTCGCGGAACGGCGCGTAGGAGACGCAGGCGAACTTGCCGCCGCTTACATCCGGCAAGGCCACCGGAACGCCTTGCGCGATCCAGTGGCCAATACCGGCAATTGTGGCCAGCGCCAGCAGCGCCAGCCCGGCAAGCCTGCGTGCCCGCATCCTGTCCAGACTCACTTGGCCTGCTGGTTCGCCGGGGTCTTGCCCGTGCTGGTCCAGGGCAGCATGCCGACCAGCGCGCGGTAGGGGGCGACATTGATGAAGGACATGCCCAGCGCCGCCCAGTAGGGCAGGGACAGCACGCCCAGCATCGCCAGCCACAGCCGTTCCTCAAGCTGGTTGAAGTGGTTGGTCAGCAGCATGGCCGCCATCGCGCCCAGCAGCAGCACCAGCATCAGTGCCTCCTCGCGCACCTGGCCGATCACCTGCACCCAGGCCGGACGGTTCTCCAGCTTCGGGGTACGCAGGAACGGACGTCCGGAGGTGAAGATGCCGGTCAGCATCGCCTTGGCGACCATGTGGCCCAGTGCCAGGCCGCCCAGGGCCGCGCCCAGATTCTCCGCGAAGGAGCAGGGCACGCGCAGCTTGTACAGCCACAGCGACCGCAGCACCTTGAACACGAACACCGACAGGGCGGGCACCACGAAGGCGGCGGACGGGAATTCCAGCACCTTCGGGAAGGCGATCATCATGCCGGTCCAGAAGATCGCGGCGACGGTGAAGACCATGCCCAGCGCATCGGCGAACCAGGGCGCCCAGCCGCTGATGAAGTGATAGCGCTGCGCGTTGGTCAGGTGGGTGACGCCCGGCTTCAGCAGGCTGCGCCAGTGCCGCTTCAGGATCTGCACCGAGCCATAGGCCCAGCGGAAACGCTGGGTCTTGTAGGCATCCAGCGAATCCGGCATGACGCCCTTGCCGTAGGAGCGGGAATCATAGACCGACTGCCAGCCCTCCTGGAACAGGCGCAGGCCCAGCTCCGCGTCTTCGGTGATGCACCATTCCGCCCAGCCGCCGACATCCTGTAGCGCAGACTTGCGCACCATGGTCATGGTGCCGTGCTGGATGATGGCGTTGTCGTCGTTGCGCTGCACCATGCCGATCTTGAAGAAGCCGGCATATTCCCAGTAGCAGGCCTTCTTGAAGGCGCTTTCGTCCTGGTCGTAGTAATCCTGCGGCGCCTGCACCAGGCCGACGGCAGGGTCCTGGAAGTGCGGCACCATGTTCGTCAGCCAGTCGGGCGTGACGATGTAGTCGCTGTCGATGACGGCCACCACCTCGGCGTCGCCGGCGGTCTCCTTCAGGGCGAAGTTCAGCGCGCCCGCCTTGTAGCCCGGCCACGGGCACAAGTGGAAGAAGCGGAAGCGGTCCCCCAGCGCCTGGCAATGGATTTCCACCGGGCGCCAGACGGCCTCGTCCTTGGTGTTGTTGTCGATCACCAGCACTTCGAAATTCGGATAGTCGAGCTTCGCCAGCGCGTTCAGCGTCTGCTTCAGCATCTCCGGCGGCTCGTTGTAGCACGGCACGTGGATCGACACCTTGGGCAGGCGCGACATGTCCGTGCCGGCGACGCGCGGCGCCTGCACCCGGCGGTTCTTGCGCCAGATCACGTCGATCAGCTCCACCATGTCGCCGGCGACAGCGGTGAACAGCAGCACCTGCAGCATGATGAGCACGGCCCAGGCAGCGATCTCGCCGGCGCCCAGATAGCGCATGGCTGGGATCAGCATGGCCATGGTGATCGCCGTGCCGGCACCCTGGAAGGTGGCGGCGAACACGGCGCGGCCGGGCAGCTTCAGCTCGCCGCGGGCGCGCAGATAGACGATGGTCGGGATCAGGCCGATGAACACCGCGATGGCAGCCCAGAGCGGCCAGTCCGGCAGTTCGGAGACCGGCTGGTTCCAGGAGAATTTCGGCTGGCGGTCAGCGTCGTACAGGCCCCAATAGGCGCCGACGATGCCTTCCTCGCCGATCTTCCAGGGCTGGTCGAACGCCTCGATGATGTAATAGTCGAACTGGTGGATGCGCGCGACATTCACCCATTCGCGGATGAAGCGCGCCTGGTTGACCAGCGAGGCCTCGGCGGCGCCCACCTTCTTGCCGGCGCTCGGCCAGCCCACCTCGGTGATGACGATCGGCTTGTTCGGATACAGCTCGCGCAGCTTGGCGTAGCGCTGCAGCGTGTCCTCGATGGCCATTTCGACCGGCACGCCTTCCCAGTAGGGCAGCAGCTGCACGGCGATGAAATCGACGGCCTCGACCAGTTCCGGATGCTTGTGCCAGATGTGCCAGGGCTCCGCCGTGGAGACGCGCACCGAGGCATTCATCTGCACCTGGCGGATGAAGTCGATGATCTCCGGCACGGTCACCTCGGCGCGCAGCAGCGCCTCGTTGCCGACGATGACGCGCGAAACGTTGCGGTTCTGCCGCACGATGCTGATCAGGTCGGCCACCTCGCGCTTGTTGCGCGCGTCGTCGCTGCCGATCCAGGCGCCGGGCATGACACGCAGCCCATACTCGCGGGCCAGGGCCGGTATCCGGTCATGGCCATCGCTGGTGGTATAGGTGCGGATGCCCGAGGTCTCCTTCGAGACCAGTTCGAGGTCGCGGCGGATTTCCTCCGCCGACGGACCCTTGGTCAGCGGACCCTGGTCGCGCCGGTAGGGGCTGAAGGACATGCCGGCAATCGCGCCATCGGCATTGACGGCCGGGCGCGGCCAGTAGATGGCGCCCCAGACCGCGACATTCGCCAGAATGACAAGCCCGACGATAAGCAGATTCGACAAACGCAACATGTTCAGTGCCGTTTCATTGTCAGAAGGCTTCCGTGTTCAAGATCACAGCATGACGAGAAAAACGGCCAGCAAAGGGCGGAGGTTCCGTCCCTTGGCCCAGCAATGGCCATATTCCTGGCTGCCATTTCGGCTGTATGTCCCGAAGACGGGAGCGCTTTCACCCACCGGGAGGCTTGTTTGAGCCAGTCCGCTAGCCTCGACTTGCAGGATGGCTGGGGGTCCCTTCCGACCCGACGGCGGCAAATATAGCCATGTCGAAACCACCATTCAAGTCTTTATCGATTCTCGGAATTTAGAAGATTGTTATAGTAATGTGTTATTATTTACATAGATCATGAAGTAAAAATTGGCGCCTATTTGTATATTCGTAAATTCATATGGTGACGAAAAAAGGGGTGCGGCCTTGCTGCCGGGTCACGCGAAAAATGAATCCATCTCGCAGGTGCGGGATAAGCCCGTGCGCCGCCCATCAGTGCTGGCGATAAGCGATTCTTTTTAAGGGCTTATTCCGGCTTCTGGCCGGTGCGGCGCGCTTGTCTTGCGCCGGTCTTATCGGCGGGATTTATGGGGGCGATTTGCCGGTGGGGTTTAGAGGGGGCTTATTCGGGCAGCCAGTTGTCCGTGCGCACGCCCACCAGCAACCGGTCTGGCCGGTTGCCATCGGTCGAGAAAGGCAGCAGCAGGCGGGTGTAATGCCGGCGCGACCCATCCACGGTGGCGATCACCCGGTGATAGGCCGGCACGCCGGTCATGCGCACGGTGTTGTAGTCCGTCGCCACCGACTCCCGGTAGATCGGAATGGGGAAGTCGTGCAGGGTCCGGCCCGAGAAATTTCGGTTATTGAACAGGGTCACACGGCTGCCATAGACGCTGACGTGGAAGTTCATAGGGTTTTCGGAAGAAGCATCGATCAGATGTACGAAGCCCAGCATGCCGATATCGGCGATGAACTTCGGATCGATATCCGATAGCAGCGGCAGACCATGACGCCGCCCTGTCGCCTGCTGGGCCTGACGCCAGATCTGCAACAGGTTTTCCATGCCAAGGCTGTCGGAAGTCGAAACCTCATCTACCGGCATCGGCATGCGGTAGATGAAATTCCCCCGCTCGTCTTCGGCGGTCGCGGGCCTCGCATTGCGGCTGTTGCCGTATAGAGCCTTCAGCCCCAAGGCGGAACTGGCCATTGGCCGTTGCGCAAGCCGTTCTCTGCGATAGGCGGAAAGATCGATGACCTTGTGGCTTTTATAGACATTGCCGCCGCGACGGGAATGCTCCTCGTCCAGCACGACAAGCCGGTCGCGGAAAAACGCGCTATCGACTGGCGTGAGCAGGGCAGCATTCGCCCGCAGAGCGCCGATTGCACTGCTCGCGCTGGCAAGCTTGTTCTGTGCCAGGAACAGATTGGCCATATTCAACAGGTCGTGGCAGCGCCGTAAGTTGCCATCGATGAACGGCTGCGATGTCGTCATGAGGTCTCCCCACCCCAAACAGCCTAAAAATAGAATTATTATATTAAAGTAGAATTACGGAACTATTTTCAATAGGCAACTGTAAAATGCATACCATATGACGCGCCGCATCGCGGTCCGGCAGCCACGGACAAAACCGACATACCCCGGTGCGGGCAGGCGGTCACCCCTTCTAGATGACCGCTTTCCATATCCCGCGACCCCTTACGCGGCGGCGGTTTCGGCGGGCTCCAGCGTGGCGGGCTGCACCCATTCCGCGAACTGCTTCAATATTTCAGGTCGCGTGATCCATCCCATGTAAACCGTTTCATTCTTGTCGGTTACCGGGAAGTATCCATCGATGCAGACATCCATGTGCGGATAGCCATAGGCCTTCAGCGGCAGCCCCCTGTCGGCGATGTGCTTCAGAACCGCACCGCAATGCCAGTCCACATCGAAATGCCGCATCGACAATGCCCGCGTGAGCCGGGGCAGGGTGCCAGCCAGGCCATGACCGCGCCAGTCGGGGTGAACCCACAGGCCGCCATGATGGCCGACACGGCCACTGATGTGCGGCACATCCTCGGGCAGAACGATGTTCAGCGGCTGGCGGACCAGGACCGGCTTCAGGTCGTACCAAAGACGGAACGACCTCTTGAGGCCGATATAGTCATCGGTGATGAACAGACGGTTGGCGATGCAGGCAACCGTCTGTCCTTCATAGCGCAGCCGCAGCCAGAAGCTGTTGCCCGGATGCAGGTGACTTTCCGAGGGATCAAAAGTCGGGTTCAGCAACGACATCTTCGGAGCCGAGCGCATCACATCGGCCCAGCCGGCCATGTCGGTTTCGACCGTAAGTTCCAGCCCCATCCCCTCAAGGCTGTCGAGATAGAGGCTGATGACGGCTTGAATATTGTCGTAGTCCTGCGAAGTCAAAGCACGCATTTTGTCCTCCTGTGCCGTAAGCCCGCGGAATGCAGGCCAGCGTTCATTAGAAGGACTCTTTGCGCTTCGCTTCTAGGGCGGATGTACCTCTCTGCTCACTTTTCAATTCTGGATTGAATAAGGGCGGTTGAATGCAGGCCTCAGCGGATCGCGCCTAGGCCTTGCGATCATTGTGAAACTGCTTTTTCCGGGCTCTCGGCCTCTGCCTCCGTGGTGCGGATCGTCGGCAGGTGCAGCAGCAGGGCCGCGGCGACGAACACCGAGGAGAAGGTGCCGATCAGAATGCCCCAGACCAGCGCCACGGTGAAATTCAGCAGCGTGCTGGTGGCGAAGAACATCAGCGGCAGGATGGCCACCAACGTCGTGCCGGAGGTCAGGATGGTGCGCGACAGCGTCTGGTTCACGCTGAGGTTGATCAGCTCCGCCATCGGCAGCTTCTTGTGCTTGCGCATGGTCTCGCGGATGCGGTCGAACACCACCACCGTGTCGTTGATCGAATAGCCGGCCAGGGTCAGCAGCGCGGCAATCGCGGTCAGGTTGAATTCCAGCCCGGTGATCGACAGCAGCCCCAGCGTGACCACCACGTCATGCGCGGTGGCGATCATCGCCGCCACGCCGAACTGCCATTCGAAGCGGAACCAGACATAGAGCGCGATGCCCAGCACGGCCAGCGCCGTGGCCAGCGCACCGTCGCGGAACAGCTCGGCACTGACGCGCGGGCCGACCAGTTCGGTGCGGCGGAACTCGTAGCCTTCGCCCAGCGCGGCGCGGATGCGCGGGGCCGCCTGCTTCGCCTCGGTGGTGCCAAGCTGGTCGCTGTCGAGCCGGATCAGCGCCTCATTGGGCTTGCCGAACTGCTGTACTTCGGCGGCGCCAAGGCCGGCCTCGGTCAGCCGGCTGCGCAGACTGCCGGGATCGATGGGCTGGGCAGACTGGATCTCGACCAGCATGCCGCCCTTGAAGTCGATGCCGAGATTGAGGCCGTTGATCGCCAGCGACCCCAGGGTCGCCACGACCAGCAGCAGGGAGAAGGCATAGGCGGCGAAGCGATAGCGCACGAAGTCGAACGCCGTATTGTCCGGCAGCAGCCGGATGGGCAGGAAACGCATGGATAAAGCCTCCGGGCACGCCGCCGTCTGTTGTGGGCGCGTGCCGAAAATTGTCGGGAACTCCAGCCGCGCATCGGGCGGCCGGTACGGATCACGACAGGAGGCTGGGAGGGCCGGTCGGTCGGTGCCGGTCCGGTGTCCGGGTAGCGGGGAGAGGAAGCGTCGCAGCGGAAGCTGCCAGCGACACGGGCAGGGAGGTGTCCGCAAGGTTTGCGTGCGGCAATCCATAGCTATCGTTGCCGCCAGGCGCAGGGAGTTCGTCCGCGCGCTGCTGGACCTGCCGGAAATCCTCGGCCAGCACATGGCCGGAGGGGCCGAAGGTGCCGCCGCCCAGCTCCAGCGAGGCCGGTTGCGGGGTAAGGGCGATCACCTGCGTCTGCGTCGGCGGATGCGCCATCCCCAGCAACAGCCCGGCCAGCACCGCGAGCGCCGTGACGGCGCGCAGTACAGAAGCGGGCAGGGCTTTGGAGAAAGCGGTCAACCGGGTCGTCCAGAGGGACCGGGCTGAAAACGCCACAGTGGCGCAAGGCCGCCGGTCACAGGCGATAGATGCGCCTTCGTGCAAAGGCCGTCAAGAGGTGGGGGTCAAGAGGCAGCCTTTGCCAGTGCCGCCAGCAGATCGCGGACCTCGGCCGCCGGATCCTGCGCCCGCATGATACCGCCCATCACGGCGACGGCGGCGGCGCCGGCCTTCAGGCAGGTGCCGGCATTATCGACATCGATGCCGGCCAGCGCCACGATGGGAATTTGAAGCCGTGCTGCCACCTGGCGCAGCCCCTCGCTGCCCAGCGCCGGACCATGGCCGGGCTTGCTGGCGCTGGCGAAGATCGGGCTGAGAGTGACGTAATCGGCCCCGCTATCCAGCGCCTTCTCGGCCTCTTCCACACTGTGCGCGGACTGGCCGATCAGCACCTTTGGCCCCAGCACCGAACGGGCGCCCAGCGGCTTGCCGCCGGTCGGCAGGTGCAGCCCGGCCTTCAGCGCCTGTGCCGCCGCAATGTCGCTGTTGATCGTCAGGGTGGCGCCCTTGGCCGCGGTCAGTGCCGCGATCTCGTGGGCCAGTGCCAGCAGCTCGTCCGGCGGCAAATCCTTCTCGCGCAGCATCACCCAGCGGCAGCCGCCTTCCAGCGCCATTGCGACGGTCTCGGTCAGCGGGCGGGGGCTCTGCGTCCGGTCGGTGATCAGCAGCAGTCGCGCGGGGAGGGACCTCAAGAGCCGATCATGCCCAGCTGCGGACTCGACGCCTCGGCATAGCCCTTGCGCGGGATGCGCCCGGCGCGGCGCGCGGCGCGACCGGCGGCCACGGCGTCACGCATGGCAGCCGCCATCAGCACCGGGTTGCGTGCCTTGGAGATGGCGGTGTTCAGCAGCACCGCGTCAGCCCCTATCTCCAGCGCGCGGGCGGCGTCGGAGGCGGTGCCGATGCCGGCATCGACGATCACCGGCACGGTGGAGCGGTTGCACACCATCTCCAGATTATACGGGTTCACCAGCCCCATGCCGGAGCCGATGGGCGAGGCCAGCGGCATGACGGCGGCGCAGCCGACATCGGCCAGCTTCTGGCACACCACCGGGTCGTCGGTGCAGTAGGGCAGCACGATGAAGCCGTCCTTCACCAGCTCCTCCGCCGCCTCGACCAGCTGGGCGACATCGGGATACAGCGTTTCGCGGTCGCCGATCAGCTCCAGCTTCACCCAGTCGGTGCCGACTGCCTCGCGGCCCAGCTGCGCGGTCAGCACGGCGTCGCGCACCGTGCCGCAACCCGCCGTGTTGGGCAGCAGGTGGCAGCGGTCCTTCAGCAGGTCCCACAGGTTTTCGGCATAGGATTCGGTGCTGACCCGGCGGATCGAGACGGTGACGATCTCCGCGCCGCTGACCTCCAGCGCATCCAGCATGACCTGGCGGTTGGGATAGCCGGCCGTGCCGATCAGCAGGCGCGAGCCGAAGCTCTTGCCGGCCAGCGTGAAGGGGTCTTTCGCGGTGTCGTTCATCGCGTTCATGTCTCTCACCCGCCCTGGAAGGGCTGTACGATCTCGATGTCGTCGCTGGCGGAGATGGGCGTCGCCGCCCAGTCGCCGCGCTTCACGACCTTCTGGTTCACCGCCACGGCAATGCCGGGCCGGCTGGAATCGATGCCGCGCTCGGCCAGCAGGGCGGCGATGCTGCCGGCCATCGTGCCGTAGGGCTTGCCGTTCAGGCGGATCGAAAGCAGGGTCTTCGCGTCACTCATCGCAACCATACTCATTCTGCGGCGATCTCAGGTCTTGCAGCAGCCTTAGCGGCGAAGCGCGCCAGCGTAAAGGGGGCAGCTTCGGGCAGCGGGCTGCCGGTCAGGATCTGGCGGGCGATGGCGTCGGCGGTGATCGGCGCCAGCAGGATGCCGTTGCGGTGGTGGCCGGTCGCCACCAGCAGCCCATCGGTGCCGGTTTCGCCCAGGATCGGCGCATCGTCGCGGCTGGTCGGGCGGAAGCCCACCCACATCTCCTCAATCGGCAGTTCCTCAATGGCGGGAATCGCCCGCCAGGCCGCGTCCAGCAGCGCCAGCACGCCACCCGCCGTCAGCTCCGGGTCATGGCCTTTTTCCTCGACGGTGGCGCCGACGATCAGCCGCCCGTCGGCGCGCGGTACCAGATAGATTTTCGGCGCCCACAGCACTGACGTTGCCAGCGGTGCCTTCGGGTCCATGCACAGGCTCAGCATCTGGCCCTTCACCGGGCGGACCGGCGGCAGGGCGGCCTGCGGCAGGCCGGGAATGTCGCGCGACCAAGAGCCGGCGGCCAGCACCACGATGTCAGCCTTATGGAGATCATCGCCAACCCGCACGCCGACGGCGCGGCCGTCTTCGGTCTCGATGCCGGCGACCGGGCTGTTCTCGTGCAAGGTCCCGCCGGCATGCAGGAAGGCCGCCTTCAGCGCCTCGGACAGCCGGCGGTTCTCAACCTGATGATCGTCGGGTGCCCAGATCGCCCCCGGCACGCCGGGCCGCAGATAGGGCTCGCGCTTCCGCGCCTCCGCCCCGCTCAGCCATTCGACGGCGAGGCCGAGATCGCGCTGGAATTCGTAAGTGAAGCGCAGCTGCTCCGCCTCGTCGCGGTTGGTGGCGGCGACCAGCGTGCCGGTCTCGCGATACTCGACATCAATGCCGCTGGCATCCTTCAGCTCGACGGCGAAGCCGGGCCACATCTTCTGGCTGGCCAGCGTCAGCGGCAGCAGGGATTCCTCACCGGGTTCGGTCTCGGCATTGGCGGCCAGCATGCCGGCGGCGGCCCAGCTGGCGCCGCGCCCGGCCTGGCCACGCTCGAACACGGACACCGGACATCCCGCCTGCGCCAGCCGCCAGCCGATGCCGAGGCCGCAGACACCGGCACCGATGATGGCGACGGTTGGTTTAGGTGACATGGTAACGCTCCCTTCGCTGGCATGATCCAGATCAGGTTCAATGGGTATGATCTCAGCCGCGTCGGCTCATCCCGCCCCGGCACCCCAGCACACTATGCCATGTAATGGTTCTGTCCCGAAATGCAACGGCGGGGCTGGAGCCCCGCCGTTTTCTCATGCTCCCACTGGGGCGGGGCCTGCGCCCCGCCGTTTTCACATGCTCCGCAATGATTTTGCCTAAGCGGCGCGGACCTGGGACAGGAAGCTCTCCATCTCGCTGCGCAGCCTGACGGAAGACTGCGACAGCTCCTGCGCGCTGGACAACACCTGCCCGGCAGCCGAGCCGCCTTCGGATGCCGCCTGGCTGACCTGCACGATGGCGCTGGTCACTTCCTGCGTGCCGGCCGAGGCCTGCATGACATTGCGGGAGATTTCCTGCGTCGCCGCGTCCTGCTCCTCCACCGCAGAGGCGATGGCCGAGGCGATCTCCCGGCTTTCGCCGATGACGGCGGCGATATCGCGGATCGCACCGACAGTGCGCTGCGTGCCGTCCTGCACCTCGCCGATCTGCAGCGTGATGTCCTCGGTCGCCTTGGCGGTCTGGCTGGCCAGGTTCTTCACTTCCGACGCGACGACGGCGAAGCCCTTGCCGGCCTCGCCGGCGCGGGCGGCCTCGATGGTGGCGTTCAGCGCCAGCAGGTTGGTCTGCTCGGCGATCTCGTTGATGAGCTGCACCACCTCGCCAATCTTCTGCGTCGCGGCCACCAGCCCTTCGGCGGTCACCTGGGTCTGGTTGGCGGTGCCGACGGCGCGGTCGGCGACCTGGGAGGATTGCGCCACCTGCTGGCCGATCTCGCGGACCGAGGCTGCCAGCTCCTCGCAGGCAGTAGCCACCGTCTCGACATTGGTGCTGGCCTCGGTCGCGGCAGCCGCCACCGTATCGGCCTGGGCGGTGGTTTCCTCCAGGCTGCTGTTCAATGTCTGCGCCGCCGCTTCCAGCTCGTTCGCCGCCGAGGACACGACGCGCACGATGCTGCCGACATTCTGCTCGAACTGGTCGGCAAGCTGCGCCATGACGCGCTTCTTCTCAGCCTCCAGCCGCAGGCGGTTCTCTTCCTCCGCCTGCTTTTCGGCCAGCGCGCGGTCGATGGCGTTCTGCTCGATGCGCTTCACCGCCCGCCCGATAGCGCCGATCTCGTCGCCGCGATTCTGCGCCGGGATAGTCACTTCGGTCTGGCCGCCGGCCAGCGCATTCAGGGCGCCGGCCATGCCGACCAGCGGGCGCGAGATCGACAGGGCCAGCCAGATCGCCAGCAGCGACAGGGCCGCCAGGATGCTGGATATCATGATCCACAGCAGCTTTTCGGCTTCGGCATGTTCGGCGGCAAGGGTCTGCTGCGTGGATTCGTAGCCGGCGGCGATGCCGGCGAATACCTGCTCGATCAGCGGGTCGATGGCGGCATAGGCGCTGGACAGCGCCTCCACCTGCTCGACCAGTTGCAGGCGCGTGGTCGCGAAGGCGTTGAAGGCGTCCTGGTAGCTGTTCAGCAGACCGGTGATCTCCTGCTTGGTGGCGGGCGGGATACTGTCGGTTTCGGCCATCAGCGCGGTGAAGGCGACCTTCCGCTGCGCGATATCCTCGATATATTTCGGGGTGAGGCGCAGCATGAAATCCTTCTCGTGCCGGCGCATCATCAGCATTAGCACGGCAAGTTCCGCCTGCTCATATTCCTTCAGCCGGGTCTCCACCGCATGCACGGCGGCGCGGAGATTGCCTTCCAGCCCTTCCGTCTCCTTGTAGCCGAGGCGGCGCTGGGACTCGACGACGGCGGCGAAACGCTGCCGGTAGGTATCGAGACCGGCGCCGATCTCGCGCAGCTTCTCCGCCAGGGCGGCGTCGGTCCGGGCCAGCGAGGTTGCCAGCCCACCGATCATGCCGCTGGCGTTATCGATGATTTTCCCGTGCCGCTCGACATAACGGTCCTCCCGGCGGATCAGGAAATCCTTCTCCGCGCGTCGTGCATCGAGCAATGCCGCATCAAGGCGCAGCGCCTGGAACTGCTGATCGGCGGCGAGGTCCAGCCGGGCCTGCTGTTCGGCGAATTTCTCCATGCCCTGGAAGAAGACGGCAACAGCCGCCAAGAGCCCGACGATGCCGAGCAGGCCGAGCAGGCCAACCTGAAATTTGACGCTGACGCGCGAGAGGAAGCTGGACATGAAGGGGTTCCTGCGGTTCGGGGAAAAGAGTCGCGGCTGTTTTATTAGTGAATTATATTTTAATAATTAATTAAATGCCAAGCGCTTCGCCCGGCAATATCACGGTCGCGCTGAGCGGAGGCCTAAATCGGCAGGCGGATGGTGACGGTGGTTCCCTGGTCGGGGGCACTGTCCAGCGTGAAGCTGCCGCCATGCAGCTCGACCAGCCGGCGGGCCAGCGGCAGGCCGATGCCGATGCCGTCATGCTGGCGCACCAGCGCATCGTCGAACTGCACGAAGGGGGTCATCGCCTCGGCCAGCCGGTCTTCGGGAATCCCGATGCCGGTATCGGCAATGCGGATTTCCAGCCAGTGCTTCGGTGTCACACGGGCGGCCAGCGTAATCGCTCCGCCTGCCGGCGTATGGCGCAGCGCGTTGGACAGCAGCTGGTCCAGGATCTGCCGCAGGCGGGACTGATCGCAGGGCAGGGATGGCAGGTCTTCCGCGATATCGCCGGTGAGGCTCACGCCAAGGCGCGTGGCCGTCTCGCCATGATGCCGCAGGCAGTCCGCCAGCTCCTGCCGGATGTCGAGAGGCGTGCGGGAGAGCGTCAGCATCCCGGCCTCGGCCTGCGAGACCTCCAGGATCTGGGTGATGGTCTGCAGGGCGCGGGTGCCGCTTTCGTGGATATGGTCGATATAGGCCTTGTGCTTCGGGTTGCCGATCGGCCCCAGCACCTCGCTGCGCAGCATGTCGGAAAAGCCGATCACGGCATTCATCGGCGTGCGCAGATGATGGCTGAGCTGCGCCAGGGTCAGCTATTTGTTGCTCTGCGCCAGGGCCAGTTCCTGCCGGGTCGCTTCCAGCCGCCGGTGTTCCCGGTCCAGCGCGGCTTCCAGGCGCAGATTCTGCAGCAGCCGGCGGCTGTAGAAGGCGGAAATTACCCCCAGCATGATGGCGTAGAACAGCACCTGCCCCGCCATCGCCAGATAGACCGGCTGCTGCAGGATCAGCAGGGAAGCGGAAAGCGGCAGGGTGGCCCCCAGCAGATAGGCGAGATAGGCCGGCTGATACCAGCACAGGGCGGTGATCCCGCCGGCGGTCATGCCGGCGATCATGAAGCCGGCGAAGGCGAAATCCGCCTCGGTGCCGGCCGGCAGCAACAGCACCGGAAGGCACCCCCAGCTGAGGCCGCTCAGCGCTGCGCCCACGGTGAAGACATGCAGTTTCCGGCGGGTTGGCCATGCCGACCGCAGCATCCAGTGCGACAGGAAAAGCCGGGCAACATTGAGGGCCGCCATGCCGGCGATCCAGCCCAGTGTGGTCGCGGTCGGCAGGGTTTCCCGCAACACCAGGACGGAGAGCAGCGCAACGACAAGGTTGGACAGGATGGTCGCGCGGTTCCGCAACAGCCCTTCTGCCTGCTGCGGGGCGATATCCGGCGCTGCTTCGGGATTAGGCACCTGGCTGGTCCATCGCGGATGTCGTTGCGGGGTGGCCGTCGGGAGATGATCGAAGCACGCTAGAGTAGAAGAGTTGAGCGTCTGTTAACAGAAGGACAGGAAAAGGTGACGGGACGGTGGGGCCCATACCCCACCGTCCCGCCCGTTACCCGGTCGCGCTTCAGGCGGTACGCACGCGGTTCAGGAAGTTGCCCATCTCGTTGCGCAGCTTGGCTGCCGTACGGGACAGTTCCTTGGCGCTTTCTAGCACCTGGCTGGCCGCTGACCCGCCCTCGGACGCGGCCTGGCTGACCTGCACGATGGCGCTGGAGACCTCCTGCGTGCCGGCCGAGGCCTGCTGCACATTGCGGGCGATCTCGTCGGTCGCGGCGCCCTGCTCCTCGACGGCGGCGGCGATGGAGGAGGCAATCTCCCGGCTTTCGCCGATGACATTGGCGATCTCCTTGATCGCATCCACCGTGCGGTGGCTGACCGACTGGACCTCGCCGATCTGCAGGGTGATGTCCTCGGTCGCCTTGGCGGTCTGGCTGGCCAGGTTCTTCACCTCGGACGCCACCACCGCGAAGCCCTTGCCGGCTTCACCAGCTCGGGCGGCTTCGATGGTCGCGTTCAGCGCCAGAAGGTTGGTCTGCTCGGCGATCTCCTGGATGAGGTTCACGACCTCGCCGATCTTCTGGGTAGCGGCCACCAGCCCTTCGGCGGTGGTCTGGGTCTGGTTGGCGTTGCTGACCGCGCGGTCGGCGATGCTGGAGGACTGGCTGACCTGGCCGCCGATCTCGCGGACCGAGGCCGCAAGCTCCTCGCAGGCGGTCGCCACGGTCTCGACATTGGCGCTGGCCTGGTTGGCTGCCGCGGACACCGTATTGGCCTGGCTGTTGGTCTCGTCCAGGCTGGCATTCAGCGTCTGCGCCGCGGTTTCCAGCTCCGTCGCCGCCGCCGAGACGATGCTGACGATGCTGCCGACATTCTCCTCGAAGCTGTCGGCCAGCGCGATCATCGCCTGGCGTTTTTCCTCGGTGGCGCGGGCTGCATCCTGCTCGCGTTCGGCTTCCAGGCGCTGGCGTTCCTGCGCGTTCGCCTTGAAGATATCGAGCGCGCGGGCCATGCCGCCAACCTCATCGCCCCGCCCGGTATAGGGTGTGTCGCCGTCCAGCCGGCCGTTGGCGACTTCGACCATCAGCCCGCTCAGCCGGCCCAGCGGCGCGGTGGTCCGACCCATGAGCACCACGGCGATCAGCCCGCCGATCACCAGAACCACGCCGCTGGCCGTCAGGATGGCGACGATCATCTCGTTCAGCGTGGCGTTGATGGTGGATTTCAGTACGCCGGCATAGAGGATGCCGATCACCTTGCGCTCCGGGCCGAAGATCGGCTCGTAGATGGTGTAGTATTCCTTGCCCAGGATGGTGGCCTCGCCGTTATAGGTCTCGCCGCGCAGCATGTAGGGATAGACCGCGCCGTTCTTGCCCAGCGGCGTGCCGACGGCGCGCTGGCCGTCATCCTTGATGATGTTGGTGGAGCGGCGGAAGAAATCCTCCTTCGCCGGGTCCCAGGCGAAGACGGTCGCGGTCTCGCCGGTCAGCAGGCCGATCTCGTCGATCATGTCGTGGTTCGGAAAGTCCGGGATGGCCGGCAGGGTGAGGGCCGACACCCGGCCTTCCTTGCTGACCGTGAAGCGGGTTTCCGGGATCGCCTTCCGCAGCAGCACGGCAGCGGTGCGCAGGCTGGCATTCTGCCGGGCGATGACCTGGCTGGCGATGTCCTGCTTCAGGATATAGGCCGTGGTGCCGCCGACCGCGAGCACAGACAGCGCGATGAGGCAAAGGGTCAGGGTGACCAGCTTGCCGCGGAGAGAGAGGCTGAACCTGTTCTTCAATGTCTTGTCTCCCGTCAGGAGTGATTGTTCGGGCTAAGGCTATTTCCAGTCCCTGACCGATAAGCTGCAGGTTGAATTTCTTTTGTTTTTTAAAGGTTTGTTAAAGTCGCGCTAAATTAGATATCAGCCTATTCTTAATTTTTCTTAAACATGTCCGGCGCTGCTCTTCAGAGCCTGCTGCGCCATGCAGGCTCCGGACGCGAAAAGGGCGCCGGCAGTGCTGCCGGCGCCCTTCTGTTGCGGTGTCAGATGGAGTGTTGATCAGGCTGCGCGCCTTAGGCCGCGCGAACCCGGGCGAGGAAGCTTTCCATCTCGGTCCGCAGCTGGGCGGCGGACTGGGAGAGTTCCTGCGCGCTGGACAGCACCTGGCTGGCCGCCGAGCCGCCTTCGGATGCCGCCTGGCTGACCTGCACGATGGCGCCCGAGACCTCCTGCGTGCCGGCCGAGGCCTGCTGCACATTGCGGGCGATCTCCTGGGTTGCCGCGTCCTGCTCCTCCACCGCCGAGGCGATGGCCGAGGCGATCTCCCGGCTCTCGTTGATGACCTGGGCAATCTCCTTGATGGCGCCGACGGTGCGCTGGGTACCGCCCTGCACCTCACTGATCTGCAAGGTGATATCCTCAGTCGCCTTGGCGGTTTGGCTGGCGAGGTTCTTCACCTCCGAGGCCACCACGGCGAAGCCCTTGCCGGCCGCACCAGCGCGGGCCGCCTCGATGGTGGCGTTCAGCGCCAGCAGATTGGTCTGTTCGGCGATCTCCTGGATCAGGTTCACCACCTCGCCGATCTTCTGGGCGGCGGCAAACAGGCCTTCGGCGGTTTCCTGGGTCTGTTCCGCCGTGCCGACCGCGCGTTCGGAGACGCGGGAAGACTGGCTGACCTGGCTGCCGATCTCGCGGACCGAGGCCGCCAGCTCCTCGCAGGCAGTGGCCACCGTCTCGACATTGGTGCTGGCCTGGGTCGCCGCGGCCGCGACCGTGCTGGCCTGGGCGTTGGTCTCTTCCAGGCTGGCGTTCAGCGTCTGCGCCGCCGCCTCCAGCTCCGTCGCCGCCGCCGAGACGATGCCGACGATGCTGCCGACGCTCTGCTCGAAACTGTCAGCAAGCTGCAGCATCGCCTGACGCTTTTCTTCCTCGGCCCGCGCCTCGCGCTCGGCCTGTTCCGCCTCCAGCCGCTTGATCTCGATGGTGCGCTGCTTGAAGGTGCGGAAGGCGAGGCCGACCTGGCCCACCTCGTCACGGCTGCGCACATCGACATCGATGCTGGTGTCGCCCTCGGCAAGCCGCAGCAGCGCATTGACAACCTGCGACAGCGGGCGGGTGATCTGGCCGCGTACCAGCCAGGCGGCGATGCCGAAGCCCAGCACGGCGCCGGCAATCGACAGCGCAGCCATGAGCTTCAGGGCGAACTGCTCATGCGCATAGGCGGTTTCCATGGCCTCCGCGGTGAAGCTGTCCAGCTTGTTGATCAGCGCGACGAACTGCTTGTGCAGGGTTTCCTCGCTGGCCAGCACACCGGCCAGCATGCCTTCCGCCTGCTCGATACGGCCCTCGCGCAGGGCCGTGGTGATGTCGCGGATCTGATCGGACAGGATAACGAAGTTGCGGTCGATGGCCTCCAGATCATGCAGGGCGGTGCTGTACTCTTCCGCTTCCGCCGCATCCTTGGCGTTCGCGATGGCCGCTTTCGCCAGATCCTCTGCCGCGCGGATTTCCGCATAGACCTTCGGTGTCGTTGCTTCCAGTGCCGAGATGGCGTTCTGCAGGCTGGTGGCGTTGGCATCGGACCGCAGGCCGCCGAGGCGGGTCACCCGCTCCAGCAGTACCGCCTGTTCAAGCTGATGTTCGGAAACCTTGTGGACCATGGAGGTCAGCGGCATGTCGTTGCGCACGACCGACTGCATTTCCTCGCCGATCAGTGAGAGCTGCCAGACGGCGGCACCGCCGACGGCGAAGGTGAAGGAAATGCAGAGGCCGACAATGGCCAGCAGCTTCTGCATGACGGAGAGGCTGCGACCGTCGCGCCGGGCGCGGACGGGGCTGCCTGACAGGGCAATATCGCTCATGTTCATGAACTCCTCAGAAGGGAAAATTATTCCGACATTTTGAGGCTTTATCGCCGGAATTTTCCCGATAATAATTCGCGATAAAAATTAAAATTTTATTAACGATAAGATTATATTCACAGTAAAAAATGCTTAATATTTGTGCTGTTGCAGGCTAATTGGTCATCATTTCTGATGATTATTATCCATTTCAGAGTTTATGTTTTGGTTTTTGCAGATTAAAAACGGGCTGCACTTCATAAGTGTGGCGATGCACAATATTTCTTGTGATGGGAGGCGTCGGGCTGTCACGGCATGCTTGACCTGCTATCTATTACGCCTGCCCGCTACATCTGGATCACCCGGATCGCAAAAAAAGGACAACACGGTATGAGCGTGCTGGTCACCGGCGTTGCCGGCTTCATCGGCTTCCATCTGGCGGCGGCGCTGCTGCGCGCCGGGCAGCGCGTGGTCGGCATCGACAATCTGAACGATTATTACGACCCGGCGCTGAAGCGCGCCCGGCTGGCCGCTCTGCCGAAAGGCGATTTCCGCTTTATCGAGGCCGACCTGGCAGAGGCGGCAGGCGTGCGCGCGGCATTGGCCGGCGAGGGGCCGTTCGAGGCGATCGTGAATCTCGCCGCGCAGGCCGGCGTGCGCTATTCGCTGGAACATCCGGAAGCCTATGTGCGCAGCAACATCCAGGGCTTCCTGACGGTGCTGGAACTGGCCCGCCATAGTGAACAGCCGGTACATCTGGTCTATGCCAGCTCGTCCTCCGTCTATGGCGCGAACAAGAAGCTGCCCTTCGCGGTGGGCGACCCGACCGACCGGCCGGTCTCCTTCTATGGCGCGACCAAGAAGGCGAACGAGGCGATGGCCTATTCCTATTCCAGCCTGTACGGCATCCCGGCCACGGGGCTGCGCTTCTTCACCGTCTATGGCCCGTGGGGCCGGCCTGACATGGCGCCCTGGCTGTTCGCCGACGCGATCTTCGCCGGCCGGCCGATCAGGCTGTTCAACCGGGGGGAGATGGCGCGTGATTTCAGCTATATCGACGATGTGATTGCCGGAGTGATGGCCGCCATTGCCCGTCCGCCGGCAGCGGACGAGGCGGGCGTGCGCCACACGCTCTATAATCTCGGCAACAGCCGGCAGGAGCCGCTGCGCCGCTTCCTGTCGGTGATGGAACAGGCCGCCGGGCGCACGGCGATCATCGAGGAACTGCCGATGCAGGCCGGCGATGTGACCGCCACCCATGCCGATATCGCGGATAGCCGCCGTGACCTTGGCTACGACCCGGCCACGCCCATCGATGAGGGCGTGCCGCGCTTCATCGACTGGTTCCGCCAGTACAAGGGCGTATGAAAAAGGCCGGCGGGATGATCCGCCGGCCTGTTCATCTTGGTATGTAGCCTGCACTCAGTGCAGGGTCTTCAGCACATCGCCCAGCGTGCCGAACATCTCGTCGATGTGGCTCTTCTCCAGGATCAGCGGCGGGGAGAGGGCGATGATGTCGCCGGTGGTGCGGATCAGCAGGCCCTTCTCATAGGCCTTGGTGAAGGCCTCCATGGCGCGCGCCGTCGGCTTGCCGGGGATGCCCTCCAGCTCGATGCCGGCGATGATGCCGAGATTGCGCAGGTCGATGACCGGGCCGGTGCCCTTCAGCGAATGCACGGCATCCTCCCAGTAGGGCGCCAGCTCGGCGGCGCGCTCGAACAGCCCTTCTTCCTTATAGACGTCGAGCGTGGCGAGGCCCGCGGCAGCGGCCAGCGGATGGCCGGAATAGGTGTAGCCGTGGAACAGCTCGATGGTGCCTTCCGGCGCCTTGTCCATGAAGGTGTCGTAGATGCCCTGCTTCGCGAACACGGCACCCATAGGCACGCAGCCGTTGGTAAGCCCCTTGGCGGTGGTGATGAGGTCCGGCTTCACGCCAAAATGCTCGGTGGCGAAGCTGGATCCCAGACGGCCGAAGCCGGTGATGACCTCGTCGAAGATCAGCAGGATGCCGTGCTTGTCGCAGATCTGCCGCAGCTTCTGCAGATAGCCCTGCGGCGGGATCAGCACGCCGGTCGAGCCGGCCACCGGCTCCACGATGACGGCGGCGACGGTGGAGGCGTCATGCAGCGCCACGATGCGCTCCAGCTCGTCGGCCAGATGCCCGCCCCAGGCCGGCTGGCCGCGCGTGAAGGCCTGGTTTTCCGGGCTGTGGGTGTGCGGCAGATGATCGACGCCGGGCAGCAGGCTGCCGAAGAATTTGCGGTTGGCGACAATGCCGCCGACCGAGATGCCGCCGAAGCCGACACCGTGATAGCCGCGCTCGCGCCCGATCAGCCGGGTCCGTGCCCCTTCGCCGCGCACCCGGTGATAGGCGATGGCGATCTTTAGCGCGGTATCTACCGATTCCGACCCGCCGCCGGTGAAGAACACCCGGTCATAGCCGGGCAGCATGGTGGTCAGCCGGCTGGCCAGCTCGAAGGACAGCGGGTGGCCCATCTGGAAGGACGGCGCGTAATCCAGCTTCTCCGCCTGCTTCTGGATCGCCTTCACGATCTTCTCGCGGCGATGGCCGGCATTCACGCACCACAGGCCGGCGGTACCGTCCAGGATGCGGCGGCCATCGGCGGTGGTGTAGTGCATGCCCTCGGCCTCGACCAGCATGCGCGGGTTCTTCTTGAAGGCGCGGTTCGCGGTGAACGGCATCCAGAAGGATTCGAGGTCGTTCGGACGGGTGATGTCCTGATAGTCGGTGTCCATTGTCGGCAGCTCCCTGTCTAGTGCCTTTGATCGATGATTACCGCGTTGCTGACCTATAGGTAAAGTGCCGCCACTCATCGGGCATGGCAGGCTTGCATCCACGCCGCGCCAGACCGAGATATGATCGGCACGCTGATCCGAGGAAATCGCCATGACCGAGCTTTCTTACATCCTGCCGCCGCGCCGTCTGCTGAAGGTTTCCGGCGAGGACCGGCTGAGCTTTCTGCAGGGGCTGGTGTCCAACGATGTGGCGAAGGTGACGCCGGACCGCGCGCTCTGGTCGGCGCTGCTGACGGCGCAGGGCAAGTTCCTGCACGATTTTTTCATTGCCGAGCAGGACGGGACCTATCTGCTGGATGGGGAAGCCGACCGGCTCGACGATCTGAAGCGGCGGCTGTCGCTCTACCGGCTGCGCGCCAAGGCCACCATCGAGGTGGTGGAGGATAGGCAGGTCGTCATCGCCTGGGGCGAAAATGCAATATCAGCACTCGGACTGCCGGATGAAGCCGGCGCGGCGGCAACTTTCGGCGGCGGCGTCGCCTTTGCCGATCCGCGCCTGGCGGGAGCGGGCGCACGGCTCTATCTGCCCGATGTCGCGGCGCTGGAAGCGGCCGGGTTCGCCGCAGGCGATCCGGCGGCCTATGACCGGTTGCGGATATCGCTCGGCCTGCCGGATGGCAGCCGCGACATGCAGGTGGACAAGGCGATCCTGCTGGAAAACGGCTTCGACGAGCTGCACGGCGTCGACTGGAAGAAGGGCTGCTATGTCGGGCAGGAGCTGACAGCGCGCACGAAATATCGCGGTCTCATCAAGAAGCGGCTGCTGCCGGTCGGCATCGCCGGGCCGCTGCCGGATGCCGGCGCGATCATCGAGGCGGACGGCAAGGAAGCCGGCGAGATGCGCAGCGCCGTGGATGGGCCGGATTTCGCGGTCGGTCTCGCCTTGCTGCGGCTGGAAGCGCTGGAGAGCGGCGCAAGGCTGACCGTCGGCGACACGGTGCTGACGCCGCTGACGCCGGATTGGGTCGTGCTGCCGGAGAAGAAATCCGCCTGACACGCGCTTTCCCTTTCGATGCAACGGGGCGTTACGGCAATCGCGATTGACCCGCCCTCCCTGCCGTGGTGTCTGCGGATATTCGGATATCTTGCGGATCATCGCGGTGCTACAGGCTGACTCTCTCTTTTCGATACATCTCAGGCCGTCATTCCCGGTCTTGTTCCGGGAATCCAGGGTTCAGCCTGCTCGACCGACGATCCAGCAGGCCGAAGCCTGGACCCCCGCAATAAATGTGGGGGTGACGGGTGGAGTAGGTGGCGGTGTCCCGGCGATGAGACGGCATGTGCGGATTCTCGCAGCGGGGCAGGAATCGTGACGGCGGCTTCGGACACAGCTTCAGTATCTCCCGGGCGCGGGCCGGTCATCGGTGCGGCGATGATGGTGTGTTCCTGCGCGCTGATCGCCGCGACCAGCCTGATGGCAAAGGCGCTGGGGCCGCTGGGCAGTGCAGCACTGGGGATCGAGGGCACGCCGCTGCATCCGATGCAGGTCAGCGCCGGGCGCTTCGGCTTCGCCTTCCTGGCGCTGCTGCTAATACTGACGGTCTGGCGGCCGCGCTTCCATGGCATCCAGTGGGGCACCCATGCGGCGCGCAGCACGGTCGGCTGGGCCGGCGTGTCCTGCATGTTCGCCGCCGCCGCGCATATGAACCTGGCCGACGCCATGGCGATCAGCTTCCTCAGCCCGATCTTCACCATGATGCTGGCGATCCCTTTCCTGGGGGAGAAGGTGGGCCGCTGGCGCTGGCTGGCCGCGGCCATCGCGCTGGTCGGCGGCATGCTGATCGTGCGGCCGGGCACGGACGCCTTCCAGATCGTGGCGCTGGTGGCGCTGTCCGCCGCCCTGCTGATGGGGGCGGAGGCGATCCTCATCAAGCGGCTGACCAGCCGAGAGCCGCCCTTCCAGATCCTGGTGGTGAACAATGGCATCGGCGCCGCCATCGCACTGACCGCGGTGCTGTTCGTCTGGCTGCCGCCGACGCCCGCGCATTGGGGCGTGATGGCGCTGATCGGCGTCACCATGCTGTGCGCCCAGACCTTCTTTCTGCAGGCGATGCGCCGGGCCGAGGCCAGCTACGTCATCCCATTCTATTACGCCACCCTGATCTTCGCGACCTTCTACGATTTCGTGGTGTTCGGCGACCTGCCGGCCTGGATCAGCGTGGCGGGTTCGGCCCTCATCGTCAGCGGCGCGCTGCTGCAGGTCTGGCGCGAGAAGCTGGCCCGCGAACGCAAGGCTGCTGCAGCATAGTTCCCCCTCACCCGGCTTCGCCTAATCTCGGCTATCTCCTCGATAAGGCTGCGCAACCCTCTCCCTCCAGGGGAGAGGGAAAGAAGGGGGCAGCTTTGTAACCCTCTCCCCTCGCGGGAGAGGGTGGTGAGCGACAGCGAGCCGGGTGAGGGGGCAACCTGAAAAGGCTGCAACCAAAGCGTAACCCTTGCGGCCTTGCATGGCGGGGGGCTTGCGGTAATCCTGCCGGCCTGACCGACCGGAGGAGTGCCCGCGCGCCATGAGTTCCGTTCCCCGCCATTCCGTCCTCGACATTTTTCTGATCTTCCTCCGGCTCGGCTGTACCTCCTTCGGTGGGCCGGTCGCGCATCTGGGCTATTACCGGCAGGAATTTGTCGCAAACCGGCGCTGGCTGGATGAGCAGACCTATGCCGACCTTGTGGCACTGTCGCAGTTCCTGCCGGGCCCCGCCTCCAGCCAGACCAGCTTTGCCATCGGCACGCTGGCGGGCGGGCGGCTGGGCGGCATTGCCGCCTGGATCGGCTTCACCCTGCCTTCGGCGGTGGCAATGGCACTGTTCGCCTATGGCGTGATGGCGCTGGGCGAGACGCAGGCGGCCTGGCAGCAGGGCGCGCTGAAGGGGCTGAAGCTGGTGGCGCTGGCGGTGGTCGCGCAGGCGGTATGGGGCATGGCGAAGTCGCTCTGCCCGGACCGGGAGCGCGCGACGCTGGCGGTGGCAGCGGCTCTGATCGTCGTGTTGTGGGCGGGATCGGTGGCGCAGATCGCCGCCATCCTGCTGGGGGGCATCGTCGGTGCGGCGCTGCTGAAGCCGGCGGCGGGCAATGGCGCCCAGCATGTCGCCGCCCCCTATGGGCGCGGTTTCGGCTGGCTGTGCCTTGCCTTGTTCTTCGCTCTGCTGGCGGGACTGCCGCTGGCGGCGTCGGCGGGGGATTCGCTGATGCTGTCCGCCTTCGACAGTTTCTACCGTATCGGCGCGCTGGTGTTCGGCGGCGGCCATGTCGTGCTGCCGCTGCTGCAGGCGGAGGTGGTGGAGCCCGGCTGGGTCGGGCGCGAGGCCTTCATCGCCGGCTATGGCGTGACCCAGGCGATGCCGGGGCCGATCTTCACCATCGCATCCTATCTCGGTGCGCTGATGGGCGGCGTGCCGGGGGCGCTGCTGGCCACGCTGGCGATCTTCCTGCCGGGCTTCCTGCTGATCTGGGGCGCGCTGCCCTTCTGGTCGTCCTTAAGGGCGCATCCGAAGGCGCAATCGGTGCTGATGGGGGTGAATGCCGCCGTGGTCGGGCTGCTGCTGGCGGCGCTCTATGACCCGGTCTTCACCACCGCCGTCGCTGGCGCGCCGGATTTAGCGGCGGCGCTGGTCTGCTACGCCGCGCTGCAATTCTGGAAGGCACCGCCCTGGGCGGTGGTGGTGCTGGCTGGCCTCGTGGGCGCCGTGCTCTACAGCCTCTAGCGCGTGGTGCGGCCGTCCAGCGTCAGGAGCGGCGCATAGAGTTCCGGCCGACGGTCACGGAAGAATCCCCAGCCGGCGCGCTCGGCGCGGATGCGCTCAATATCGAAGCTGGCGGTGATGACCGCCTCGTCGGTGCGGTTGGCCTCCGCCACCATCTGCCCCTTGTGGTCGGCGATGAAGGAGGAGCCGTAGAAGGTGATGCCGGCGGCCTCGCCTTCCTCCCGCTCGATGCGGTTGCTGGCGATCAGCGGCACCATGTTGGCCGCCGCATGGCCGCGCATGACGGTCTGCCAGTGATCCTTCGAATCGAGGCTGGCATCCTGCGGTTCGCTGCCGATGGCGGTCGGGTAGAACAGGAAATCCGCCCCCAGCAGCGCCATGGCGCGGGCGCATTCCGGGAACCACTGGTCCCAGCAGATGCCCACGCCCAGCCGGCCGAAGCGTGTATCCCAGACCTTGAAGCCGGTATCACCGGGGTTGAAGTAGAATTTCTCCTGATAGCCCGGCCCGTCGGGGATGTGCGACTTGCGGTAGATACCCAGGATCGACCCGTCCGCATCCACCATCGCCAGCGAATTGTAATAGGCGTTGTTGGCGCGCTCGAACACGCTGACCGGCAACACCACGCCCAGCTCAGCCGCCAGGTCGCGGAAACGCGCGACCGCCGGGTTCTCGTCGATCGGCTTGGCGAGTGCGAACAGCTCCAGCTTCTGATCGACGCAGAAATAGGGCGTCTCGAACAGCTCCTGGATCAGCACGATGTTGGCGCCGCGCCCGGCCGCCTCGCGCACCAGCTTCTCCGCCGTCGCGATATTGGCCGCACTGTCCCAGGAGCAGGCCATCTGGGTGGCGGCAACGGTGATCTGGGTCATGCGTCTTTCCTCATCCTGTCCCGGGGGGTATCGCAGGGGCTATCGCGGTGGCGCCTGCCGGTGATATGGCTATGCCACTGCCTCTTGCAATGATAATCCTCGGTTTGTCAGTCTGTTATCGCTCGTTCACGACAATATTATTGGAATTGAATAAAAATACGTGCGACTTTGCGCATGCAAGTGTGCACACAAGGCGGTGTCATGGCGGAAACGAAGCCGGGGGTTTGGGACCCGGACATGAAGGTGGAGGCGCCGCTGCTGCTGCGGCTCTACACACTCTGGCAGGAGAAATGCCGGGGAGACCTCCTGCCCGCCCGCGCTGACTTCGATCCGCTGGAGATGCGCGACTGCCTGGGGAGCGTGTTCCTTGTCGAGGCACTGCCGGAGGATGATGATTTCCGCTACACGCTGGTCGGCAGCGAGATCACCAGCGTGGTGCGCCGCGACAGCACCGGCCTGCTGATCAGCGAGGTGTTCGGCGCCGCGGGGCTGGCGCTCTATCGCAAGGTGCGCGACGAACGGCGGCCGATCCGCGTTCACGGGCCTGTCGACTGGCTGGGCCGGGACTATATCGGCTATGAAACCGTGGTCCTGCCGCTGGCCGACGATGGCAGGCAGGTGAACCGGTTCATCGGGGGGATGATCTTCCGTCTGGCGAGCGAACAATAATGCAGGCGATATGGAAGATGATGGTTACATACCGCACGAGGATGTCGAACTCGATACCGAGGTAAGGCTCGAGTCGCCGCGCCTCATTCTGCTGCACGATCTCTGGCGCGGCAAATGCCGGGATGGCCACCTGCCGGCGCGCCGGGATTTCGATCCGCCGGAGATGAAGGAGGTGCTGGGCGCCATCTTCCTGACCGAATATGTGCCGGAACTGGATGATTTTCGTTACACGCTGATCGGCACCGAGATCGTGAAATGGGTCGGCGTCGATAATACGGGCCGTCTGGTCGGCGAGCTTTTCGGTGAGCATGGCCGCTCCTTCTATCGGCTGGTCCGCACCTCCGGAAAACCGGCCCGTATTCATGGCACCGTGCATTGGCGCGACAAGCGGCATGTGCGCTTCGAGCTTCTGGCCCTGCCGCTGGCTGATGACGGGGTGACTGTGGACCGGATCATGGGCGCCACGATCTATTGGCTGGAATCCTTCGCGTGAATTGGCTGCGTTGGCGGTCAAAGCCACTGATTGTGCAAGCCAGTCGCAATATTAAAGGGAGGGGAAGTCCCGGAATATCCTGTGATTTCTTGGTAAATCGCGCGGTGTCACCTTTATTTACAAAGCTGCGTCCCGCCTTTTTGCGCACGATTAACTGTGCGGGCGAAAAATGATCCAGATAAGTGCGTGTGTTCGTATATATTGAATAAAATTCGATCCAGTGACGCAGAAGGCGCCGCGAGCGTTTGACCATGGCGATGAACGATACCAGCAAGGGCGCCGATACGGTGCCAGGCGCGCTCCCGGCGGAGGATACACCCCCGCTCGTCAATAGCCCCCGCGACGATGCCATTGCGGATTACGGCATGGACATCCAGTCGCCGATGCTGATGCGGCTCTATGAGTTGTGGCGGAGCAGGCGTGTCGGGGGGAAGCTGCCGGCGCGTGGCGATTTTGATCCGGTCGAGATGAAGGAATGTCTCGGGAATATCTTTATTCTCGAATATGTCCCCGAACTCGATAATTTCCGCTACACGCTGATCGGCACCAAGATCGTCAACTGGGTCGGCGTGGACAATACCGGCAAGCTGGTGGACGAGATTTTCGATGACCGCATGCGGCAGTTCTACAAGGGGTTGCAGGCACGACAGCTACCGGTCCGCACTTCCGGAAAAGTGGTCTGGCGGGGTAAGGACCATGTCGCCTATGAGCTGGTCACCCTGCCGCTGTCCGACGACAAGCAGGTGGTCAATCGCTTCATCGGGGCGATGGATTTCCATATGAAGTGCTGAGCGCTGGCGTCCCCCTTCAGGGCATCGGCTCCTGCTGGGTAATGCAATGCACCCCGCCGCCGCCCTCGAACAGGATGGTGCCGGGCACGGTGACGATCTCACGCTCCGGGAATACGGCTTGCAGCGCGGCGATGGCGGGTTCGTCCGCCGGATCGTCATAGATTGGCAGCACCAGCCCCTGCTTCCCGTCCGGCACGCCGGCCAGGTAGAAATTCACGTAAGACATCGGCAGCCGTCCGCCGGTTGCCTCATCTTCGCGCCGTGCCGGCTGTTCGATCTCCACTACCTCCAGCTTGCGGCCCCGCGCATCCGTCGCGGCCTTCAGCGCGCGCAGATTTTCCTGCAGCGTCTCGTAGTCGCTGTCAGCCGGGTCGCGCGTCACCTGCGCCAGCACGAGGCTAGGTCGGGCGAAGCAGGCCACCGTGTCGATATGGCCGTCGGTGCCGACCGGCCCGTAATCGCCATCCAGCCCGCCGGGCAGCCAGATCACCTTCTCCGCACCGGTGGCGGCGCAGAGTTCGCGTTCGATCTCGACATGGGTGAGGTCGGGATTGCGGTTCTGGTTCAGGATCGTGGTCTCGACCGCCAGCAGCGTGCCCTCGCCATCGACATGAATCGCCCCGCCCTCATTCACCAGCGGCGAGGGGCGGCGGGTGATGCCCTCACGGTCCAGAATCCAGCCGGCCAGCGCCGCGTCGCGCTCATGCGGCTGGCGCTCGCCCCAGCCATTGAACACCCAGTCGGTGCCGGCGATGCCGCCCGTGCCATCGATGACGAAGCTGGGGCCGGTGTCGCGCAGCCAGGAATCGTCGTAGGACGCCTCGATCACTTCCGCAACGCCGTCCAGCAGCTGGCGGGCGTTCGGCGCATCCTCCGGGTTGGCCAGCATGCGCACCGGCTCGAACCGGGCAATCGCGCGGGCGACGGCGACGAAGGCGGCATGCGCCTCGCCCGTCTTCTCGCCCCACAGCCGCGTGCCGGCGGGCCAGGCCATCCAGCAGCGCCGGTGCGGGTGCCATTCGCCGGGCATGTAGAAGCTGCCGGTCATCCTTTGTCCTCAGTCATGAATGCATCGAAGGCGCGCCAGAATTCCAGCCGGATGGCATCCCGTTCAAGCAGGATTTCGTGTTCAGCCTCGGGAAAGTCGAGAATCCGGCAGGCCGGCATGTGCCGGGCAAGCTCGTGTTGGGCGGCGCTGCGCACGATGCGGTCGCGCCCGGCGCTGGCGATCAGCACCGGCGTTGTGATCTCGGCGGCATAGGAAGGCCGGCGCAGCAGACTCATGCTGTCGAAGGCGCTGTCCAGCCAGCGCCAGGTCGGCCCGCCCAGCGCGAGGTCGGGATCGTCCAGGATGAGCTGCTTGGTGCGCTCAAACCGTGCCCGGTCGCCGGTCAGCGGGTTGCCCTCGAAGCGCTTCTTCGCCGGGTCATAGGGGCCGGTATTCGGCACATAGGAATCGGGCGTGATATGCACCATCGCACAGGCAATGGCCCGGCTGATGGCGGGCGGCAGGAAGCCCGACCAGATGTCGATCATCGGCGCCACAGCCACGGCGCGGCGGAAATCGCCGCCCCGGTCATGCAGCAGCCGCAGCAGGTTGTGCCCGCCCATGGAATGGCCGAGGCCGTAGAGCGGCCGCCCCGCCGCCAGCGGCAGCGCGACCTCGTCCAGTAGCTGCCTTGCATCCTGCTGGAAATGGCCGAAATCCAGCACATGCCCCTTGTGCCGGTCGGCCAGCCGCGGGTCCGACTTGCCCTGGCCGCGCCAGTCCAGCACCACGCAGTCATGGCCGCGTGCCGCCAGTTCCTCCACCACCTCCAGATATTTTTCGATGAATTCGGTGAAGCCCGGCAGCACCAGGAAGCAGCCGTGCGCCCCTTCGTGGCGGAAGGTCGCGTAACGCAGCCGCGCGCCGTCGCTGGCGGTCAGCCAGCCGACATTGCCGCCGGCCTGTTGGATTGGGTCTGACATGC
Organism: Oceanibaculum indicum P24; assembly: GCF_000299935.1. NCBI lineage: Bacteria > Pseudomonadati > Pseudomonadota > Alphaproteobacteria > Rhodospirillales > Oceanibaculaceae > Oceanibaculum > Oceanibaculum indicum. The sequence goes on from NZ_AMRL01000007.1 coordinate 39,910, forward strand.
TGTCCTTAACTTTCCGAATCCTGCCGGTAGGGGCTGTATTCCTGGGTCAGTGCCGCGATCTCGCGCTCGACCAGCGGGCGTTCGCGGTCCATGGCGCGGGCAACGGCCTCGGCGAGGCCGGGATGGGCGATCCAGTGCGCGCTGTAGGTCGGGGCGGGCAGGTAGCCGCGCTGGATCTTGTGCGGGCCCTGCGCGCCGGCCTCCACGCGGGCCATGCCCTGCTCGATGGCCCAGTCGATGGCGCGGTAGTAGCAGGCTTCGAAATGCAGGAATTTCACATGCTCGTCGCAGCCCCAGTTGCGGCCATAGAGCGTGTCGGTGCCGGCAAGGTTCAGGGCACCGCAGACCGGTCGCGTGCCGTCCTCGCCGAGGAACAGCACGACGCGCTCCCCCAGCTTTTCGCCCAGCAGGTCGAAGAAGCCACGCGTCAGATAGGGCCAGCCCCATTTGCGGTCGATGGTGCTTTCATAGAAGCGGTAGAAGGCATCCCAGTGCGCCGGCTTCAGGTCGCTGCCGCTGTAAGCGGTAATGGCAATGCCGCTATCCTGTGCCTCGCGGCGTTCCTTGCGGATCTGCTTGCGCTTGCGGGAGTTCAGCGCGCCCAGGAAATCCTCAAAGCTGCCATAGCCCCGGTTCTCCCAGTGATATTGCTGGCCCATCCGGCGGATCAGGCCGAGATCGCCCATCTGCCGGTATTCCGGCTCGGTCGGGAAGGTCACATGCAGCGAGGACAGGCCGGCCTGCTCGCACAGCTGCACCAGCGCCGTCACCAGCGCCGGGCGCAGCCGCCCGGCATCTTCTCCGGGGGATACCAGCAGGCGCGGTCCGGTCGCCGGGGTGAAGGGTACGCAGACCTGCAGCTTCGGATAATAGCGCCCGCCCGCGCGCTCAAAGGCGTCGGCCCAGCCATGGTCGAACACATATTCGCCCTGGGAATGCAGCTTGATATAGGCCGGCGCGCAGGCCAGCAGCCGGTCCGCCGTGTCGCGCAGCGCCACATGCTGCGGCAGCCAGCCAGTCGCCTCCGTCCCGACCGAGCCGGATTCTTCCAGCGCTGACAGGAAGGCATGGCTGATGAAGGGATTGTCCGGCCCGGCGCAGCGATCCCATTCGGCGGCGCCGATCTCGGATATCCGGGCATGGACGGTGGCGGTGAGGCGCTCTTCCGGCGCGTCATCTGGCATGAAGAAAACCTGCGTTGCGGTCACCAGCCCATTAGATCGGTCACCCGGCGCTCTGTGCAAGCGTTCGGTGCGCACCGGATCAGGACCGGATCAGGACTCGCTGTCGCGCAGGGCCAGTGTCAGCTGTGCGGGGTCGATGACGGCGTCCCGCAGATTGGCGCCGATCAGGTTGGTGTTGTGCAGCTTGGCGCCGGTCAGGTCGGTCTTGGCCAGGTTGGCGCCGGACAGGATGGCGTTGGTGAGGTCGGCGCGCGACAGGTCGGCGCCAGCCAGGTTCGCCGGCCACAGCCGGCCGGTCGGCTTGCCGTCACTGTTCTTGATCTCGACCGAGGCGAGGGTGGCACCGCGCAGCCGGGCGGCGGTCATGTTGGCGTTGGACAGGTTGACCCCGTCCATCACCGCGCCTTCGAGGTCGGCCCCTTCCAGATTGGCCTCCGACAGGTCCGACATGACCAGCCGGCTGCCGGCCAGGCGCGCGCCCACCAGCACCGCGCCGCGCAGGTCGGCGCCGGACAGGTCGGCGCCGGACAGGTCCTGGCGGCTGAGGTCGGCCTTCGAGAGTTCGGCACGCACGCCCATAACGCCGTCGCTCTCGACCCAGGTGACATGGTCGCGGACGATGTCGTGGATCGAGCGCGACAGGGCACGGCGCGTCTCCGCCATGTTGGCGCCGGTCAGGTCGGCGCCGCCCAGATCGACATTGGTCAGGATGGCGCGGTTCATCTCCGCGCGCGCCATGTTGGTCCGCGAGATCACGGCGCCGGTCAGGTTCACGCCGGTCAGATTGGCATCGGCCAGGTTGGCGCCGGTCAGGTTGGCGCCCGACAGGTCGGCCCCTTCCAGCTGTGCGCCCCGCAGATTGACGCCGGACAGGTTGGCGCCGCACAGCAAAGCACTTTCCAGATTCGCCTCGACCATAGTGGCGTTCGATAGGTCGGCGCCGGACATGTTGGCGCTCTGCAGCATGGCGGCATCCATCTCCGCGAAGCTGAGGTCGGCACGCAGCATGGTCGCCGGGTTCGCGGGATTGCCGCTGATCAGCGCGCCGCCGCGCAGGTCGGCTTCCTTCAGATTGGCGCCGGTGAAGTTGGCGTTGCGCAGATGCGCGCCGCGCAGATCGGCACGGTGCAGCACCGCATTGCTGAGGTCGGCGGCATCCAGATTGACGCAGAACAGGTCGCAATAGCTGAGGTCCGCGCCGGCCAGGATGCAGCGGCTGAGATTGGCGCCGGAGAATTTGGCGGACTGCAGGTTCAGATTGGCGAGGTTGAACCCGGACAGGTTCATGCCCGACAGGTTTGCACGGCCACCGCCGGGCTTCCGTTCAAGCCAGAATTCGTGACGCTGAATGAGCAGCAATATTTCCTGGGGGGTCATTCAATAATCCGTTCTAGGCCGTTCGCCCCGGGAAACAGAAGTGATGTGTCATCGTCACCAACATTCTCGCGCTGCGCATACTATGTCTTGGTGGCCCGGCCATCAAGACAGACGGGTGTTAATTGATGGTTAAGACCAGCCATCGACCACCACCTTATATATACGTGTGAAAACAGGTTGCTGGCTGTAGAAATGTTCTTCCAGCCGGGCGGTAAGGTGCCGCAGCTTGCAGGTCTCCACCAGATTTGCGAAACCCTCTGTCTCTTCCATCTCCTTCATTGTGATGCCAACACGCACAAGCGTCGTGTCCTTCAGGGGCTCGCCTTCGCTGTTGCGCAGGAAATAGAGCACGAAGCCGACGGCGGCCGGAACCGGGCTGCTTGCGGCATGATGCGTCACATCCTGCGAAACGCGTTTTGCGATATCCTCGAACTGCCGGCTTATATGCAGCAAGACAGCCTCTCGGCTGTTGCGGTCCTGGTGCTGCGGCATGTGAATCCCCGAGTCGGAATGATGCTGAAGGAGAGCAGATGACGCTATTATAGTATCGTATGCCGCTTTCAACATCCCCAGATTTTTTGTGTATTAGCAGATTCGAACAAGCCTGATTCGCGAAAAAGCATCTTGTTCATTAAGCTTTTTTAAAAATCACCCCCTAAATAAAAAGGTATGTTGACATTGGGCACACAATGTTGCTCGTTAGTTTGTCTAAAAATCGCATAGATTTATCGCAATCTGCTGGCGGGACACGCCAAGTGAAGCGGCCGGGGTGGCCAGACGGAACGTTCATGATTCTTCGCATCGGCGATAGCGGATATTCCGGATGACCGGGGACGCCAGCAGACAACAACCCAGGGACGGTGTGCCCTCGTGGCCGGCGGTCTTCGATCATCCGCTGCTCGGCATGTTCCTGCTGGCCGATGACGGTGCCGGCGGATTCCGGCTGGCCGAGGTGAATACCCGCTTCGCCGCGCTGGCCGGGTTGCCGCCCGAGGCCATGGCCGGCCGGAGCCTCTACGACCTGATGAGCGTGCAGGAGGCGGCGTCCCTGCAGGCGCGGTTCCGGCAATGCCGGGACAAGGGCCTTCCGGTGCAATGCGAGGAAGTGGTGACGCTGCCGGCGGGAAAGATGTGGTGGCGTCTCGATCTGCATCCTGTTGGTGGAAGCCCGGCTGGGGCGGTGGTTTTCGGCAGTGTCCTCGACCTTAGCGAACAGAAGCGGCTGCTTCAGGTGGTCCGGCAGAGCGAGCGGCGCATCCAGACGCTGGTCGAGGCGGTGCCCGACACGATGCTGCGGATCGACCGGACCGGGCGCGTGCTGGACATCGAGGAGGGCAAGGACAGCGCCCTGTGGATGGCGCCGGCAACGCTCATCGGCCGGCCGCTGGAGGCGGTTCTGCCGCCGGAGGCCGCCCCGCTTGTCCGTGCCGCGATCGACGCTGTCTTCGCCACCGGGACGACACAGCTGTTCGAGTTCTGGCTACAGGATTCGGCCGCCGGCGATGCGGCATCGGGCAGACGTGATCTGGAGGCGCGCATCGTGGTGCTGGATGCGGGCGAGGCGATGGCCTTCGTGCGCGACATCACCGGGCGCAAGCGGTTCGAGCGGGAAATGCTGCTGGCCAAGGAACAGGCCGAGGCGGCGAACCGCGCGAAGTCGGAATTCCTGGCCAATATGAGCCATGAGCTGCGCACGCCGCTGAACGCGATCCTGGGATTCTCCGAGATCATCCGCGATCAGGGGCTGGGGCCGGTCGGCCAGACAAAATATGCCGAATATGCCGCCGACATCCATCACAGCGGCAGCCAGCTGCTGGACAAGATCAACGACATTCTGGATCTGGCGCGCATCGAATCCGGGCGGTTCGAATTCGCCGAGGGGCTGCTGGATATGGGCGGGCTGATCGATGCGGTCCTGCGCCCGCTTCAGCCCCGGCTGGAAGGCGCCGGCCTGACCGTGATCCGCCAGCCTGCGGCGGAGACGCTGCACATCCGTGCCGACGCCCGTGCATTGAAGCGCAGTCTGCTGAACCTGCTGTCGAACGCCGCCAAATTCACCCGGCCGGGCGGTACGGTCACCTTGTCCTCGGGCCTCCTGCCCACAGGCGAGGTGGAGATCGCGGTGGCGGATACCGGCATCGGCATCGAACCGGCGGCCATGGAACTGATCCTGCAGCCTTTCGGTCAGGCCGACGGTTCGCTGACCCGCTCCTTCGAAGGGGCGGGGCTGGGATTGCCGCTGGTGAAGTCGATGACCGAGATGCAGGGCGGCCGGCTGGTGCTGACCAGCACGCCGGATGTCGGTACCCGCGTTGCCATCGTGCTGCCGGCCAGCCGGCGCGTCGCCTCGGAACAGCCCGGCTGACGGGGGTTATTTTCCAGCGGCTATTCCCCGGTGATCGCCTTGTCCATCTGCGCGACGTCGATGATGGTATCGGTCAGGTTCGCGTCGGTCAGGTTGGCGCCGTTCAGGTCGGCGTCAGTCAGGTCGGCATCCATCAGATTGACGTGCCGCAGATCGGCCTGCGCCAGCTTTGCGCCGCGCAGCCGGGCGCCGGCCAGGTTGGTCGGCCATTTGCGCCCGGTCGGCCGGCCCTGGCCATCCTTCAGATCGACCGGGCCGAGGCTCGCCTTGCGCATGTCGGCGCCGGACAGGTCGGCATCCACCATGCTGGCGCCATCGACGATGGCGCCCAGGAAGCTGGCATTGGTCAGCACGGCGCGCGACAGGTCGGCCATCACCAGCCGGCAGCGCTCGAACTTGGCGCCGACCAGCTTGGTGTCCTTCAGTTCCGCGCCGGACAGGTTGGTGCCGCTGAAATCCATGTAGCTGAGGTCGGTGCCCGACAGCACCGCGCGCTCGCCAGTGCGGCCCTGGTCCTTGATCCACAGCGCATGCTTGTCCAGCACCGCCTGCACGTTCGGCGGCAGCCCTTCCTGCATGCCGACCAGCTGGGCGCCGGTGACATCGACCGCCGACATGTCCACGCCTTCCAGATTGGCGCCGACCAGCGTGGCGTTCTTCATCACCGCATTGGCGACGACGGCGCCTTCCAGATTGGCGCCCGACAAATTGGCGCCGGTCAGGTTGGCCTCGGCCAGATTGGCGCCCGACAGATTGGCGCCCGTCAGGTCGGCACCCTTCAGGTTGACGCCCGACAGGTTGGCGCCGGCCAGCGCCGCCCCCTTCAGGTTGCAGTTCATCATCGCGGAGTTCGACAGGTCGGCGCCGTTGGAATTGGCGTTGCGCATCCGCTCATTCTCGTGGTCGCCGCCGCCATACAGGGCGCCGCCGCGGAAATCCGCCTGCTCCAGATTGGCATTGTTCAGATTGGCCCGCCGCAGGCTGACGCCGCGCAGGTCGCATTTGCGCAAATTCGCCTGGCGCAAATCGGCGCGGTCCAGCGTCGCGCAGAACAGGTCGGCCTCTTCCAGTACGCAGCCCGCCAGCACGGTGCGGTGCAGATTGGCGCCCGCCATATTGGCGCCTTTCAGGTTCGCCCTGGCCAGGGTCAGCCCCGACAGGTCGCGCATCGACAGATTGGCGCGTAACCCGCCCTTGCGGTGTTTCAGCCAGCTTTCATGCTGGTCGATGATCGAGGCAATTTCCTGCGGCGTCATGGCATCCTGCGCTGTAAGGCCGCCCTTACTGGAGGCCTGTTTCGGTCGTCGTTCTGTCTGTCGCGCCCGTTTATCGGGTCGCCGGTTTGTGAGTGCCGTACGAAAGAAAGCAGGCCCGGTAAGTGAAAGTGTTTTTCGTAAAGATTGTATTACCGGTCCCGCGCAATCCCCATCGGAGTATGTTGTGAGAGCGCTGCGACCGCAAGACGTTCGGCAATGTCTTCGGCGCCCTGATTTTCATATTGTCGGTCGCCGGTCCGCCGTGCTTCCCTCGATTTTGGGAAAATTGTCCTATATTTCCGTGTTCCCCAATAAAGACCCGACAGTAAAGACCGGACAGGGAAGACCCGATGGCGACGCTGCTCTACACGCACGAGGCCTGCCTCGCGCACGATACCGGCCCCTATCACCCGGAGCGACCGGACCGGCTGCGCGCCGTGCTGGAGGCGCTGGACGAGCCGCGCTTTGCCGGTCTTGTCCGCCGTGAGGCGCCGGCCGCGACGGAGGAGCAGCTGCTGCGCGCCCATCCGCAGGCGCATGTCGATGCGGTGAGGGCGGCGATCCCGGCCGAGGGGCTGTCGGGAATCGATGCCGATACGATTGTCAGCCCGCAGTCGCTTGAGGCGGCACTGCGCTGCGCCGGCGCGGTCTGCGCGGCGGTGGATGCGGTCGTCGGCGGCGAGGCGGAGAATGCCTTCTGCGCCGTGCGCCCGCCCGGACACCATGCCGAGGCGGCCCGCGCCATGGGGTTCTGCCTGTTCAACAGTGCTGCCGTCGGCGCCTATCATGCACGCGCCGTGCATGGGCTGAAGCGCGTCGCCGTGGTGGATTTCGACGTGCATCACGGCAATGGCACGCAGGACATCTTCTGGAACGACCATGAGATGTTCTACGCCTCGACGCATCAGGCGCCGCTCTATCCCGGCACCGGGGCAGCCAATGAACGCGGGCTGGACAACATCCTGAACGTACCGCTGCCGCCGCTGGCCGATGGCGCGGCGTTCCGCCATGCCTTCGCCGAACATCTGCTGCCGGCACTGACGGAGTTCCGCCCCGACCTGGTGATCATCTCGGCCGGCTTCGATGCCCACAAGGACGACCCGCTGGCCGCCCTGTGCCTGGAGGAGGAGGATTTCGCCTGGGCCACGCGGGAGCTGATGCGGCTGGCGGCCTATCAGTGCGGCGGACGGCTGGTCTCCACGCTGGAAGGCGGCTATGACCTCGACGCGCTGGGTCGGTCGGCCGCTGCTCATGTTGCCGCGCTTATGGGGCAATAGCGCGCGGCTTCGGCTTGTTCCGGCGGGGCGAGGTGGCTACACTCCGCCCCCTTTCCACCCAGCAGGCGCCAAGGCAACAGCATGAGCGAAAAGACCCACAGCGACATCGACGCCCTGAGCTTCGAGCAGGCCCTCGCCGAGCTGGAGGCCATCGTCTCCAAGCTGGAGAAGGGCGAGATCGGCCTTGAGGATTCGATCGATACCTACGAGCGCGGCGTGCTGCTGAAGGCGCATTGCGAGCGCAAGCTGCAGGACGCGCAGATGAAGGTGGAGCGCATCAAGCTGGGGCCGGATGGCAGCGTCGCCGCCGAACCCTTCGATCCCGCCAACTGAGCGGTCCTGCGATGGATGTCAAGGCCGCCATGGCGGAGGCCGCCGAGGCCGTCGCCGAGACGATGGACCGGCTGCTGGCCTTGCCGGACGGGCCGGAGGCGCGCGTCGTCGAGGCGATGCGCTATTCAGCACTGGGCGGCGGCAAGCGGCTGCGCGCCTTCCTGGTGCTGCAAAGCGCGGCGCTGTTCTCGGTCAGCCGCAGCTGCGCGCTGCGGGTAGCGGCGGCGGTGGAATTCCTGCACGCCTATTCGCTGATCCATGACGATCTGCCGGCGATGGATGACAGTGACCTGCGGCGCGGCCGGCCCAGCTGCCACAAGGCGTTCGACGAGGCGACGGCGGTACTCGCCGGCGATGCGCTGCTGACCTACGCCTTCGAGGTGCTGGCGCAGGAAGAAACCCACAGCGACCCCAGGGTCCGGGCCGAGCTGGTGCTGGCGCTGGCGCGTGCCTCGGGCACGCAGGGCATGGTCGGCGGCCAGATGCTCGACCTGCTGGCCGAGGACATGGACAGCATCGATGCCAGCCTGATCACCCGGCTGCAGCGCATGAAGACGGCGGAGCTGCTGTGCTTCAGCTGCGAGGCCGGCGCCATTCTGGGCAAGGCCGGCAAGGCGGCGCGCCACGCGCTGCATTCCTACGGGCAGGAGATGGGGCTGGCCTTCCAGATTGCCGACGACCTGCTGGATATCGAGGGCGACAGCAGCGTGACCGGCAAGCCGACCGGCCTCGACGATGCCGCCGGCAAGGCCACGCTGGTAGCGGCGCTGGGCGTCGAGAATGCCCGCGCCCATGCGCTGATGCTGGTCGATCAGTCGGCCCGGCACCTTGATTTCTTCGATGACAAGGCGAAGCTGTTGAAGCAAGTTGCCCGTTTCGTCGTCGAACGGCAGGCATGAGCGATAGTCCCATCGCGGATAAAGAGGTAAGGCCCATGGCCGACAGCCCGACCCCGGTTCTGGACAAGGTCACCACACCGGCGGACATGAAGGATTTCTCCATCGACCAGCTGACTGCGCTGGCCGGCGATCTGCGCCGTGAGACCATCGACGCGGTCTCGCGCACCGGCGGCCATCTGGGCGCCGGGCTTGGCGTGGTGGAGCTGACGGTGGCGATCCACCATGTGTTCGACACGCCGCGCGACCGGCTGATCTGGGATGTCGGCCACCAGGCCTATCCGCACAAGATCCTGACCGGGCGGCGCGACCGCATCCGCACGCTGCGCCAGGGCGGCGGCCTTAGCGGCTTCACCCGCCGGTCGGAGAGCGAATACGACCCGTTCGGTGCCGCGCACAGCTCGACCTCGATCTCCGCCGGTCTCGGCATGGCGGTGGCGCGTGACCTGCAGGGCGGCGACAACAATGTCATCGCGGTCATCGGCGATGGCTCGATGAGCGCCGGCATGGCCTATGAGGCGATGAACAATGCCGGCTCGATGGACAGCCGGCTGATCGTCATCCTGAACGACAATGACATGTCCATCGCGCCGCCGACTGGGGCGATGAGCAACTATCTCTCCCGTCTCATTGCCTCGAAATCCTATCGCGGGCTGCGCGAGGCGATGAAGCAGATGGCCAGCCGCTTCCCGAAGCCGCTGGAGAATGCGGCGCGCCGGGCCGAGGAATATGCCCGCGGCATGGTCACCGGCGGTACGCTGTTCGAGGAGATGGGCTTCCTCTATATCGGCCCGGTGGACGGGCACGATATCAGCCATCTGGTGCCGATCCTGAAAAGCCTGCGCGACCGGCCGGAAGCCGGCCCGGTGCTGCTGCATGTCGTCACCGAAAAGGGCAGGGGGCATCCCTTCTCGAAGGACAGCCCGGAGAAGTATCACGCGGTCCAGAAGTTCGATCTGGTGACCGGCGCGCAGGTGAAGGCGAAGGCGAACGCGCCCAGCTACACCAATGTCTTCGCCCAGGCGCTGATCCAGGAAGCGGAGGCCGACGAGCGCATCGTCGCCATAACCGCCGCCATGCCGGGCGGCACCGGTCTCGACAAGTTCGCCGAGCGGTTCCCGGACCGCAGCTTTGATGTCGGCATCGCCGAGCAGCATGCCGTCACCTTCGCCGCCGGCCTGGCGACGGAGGGGATGAAGCCGTTTGCGGCGATCTACTCCACCTTCCTGCAGCGCGGCTATGACCAGGTGGTGCATGACGTGGCGATCCAGCGCCTGCCGGTGCGCTTCGCCATCGACCGCGCCGGGCTGGTCGGCGCCGATGGCGCGACTCATGCCGGCAGCTTCGATGTTGCCTATCTGGGCTGCCTGCCGGATTTCGTGCTGATGGCAGCGGCCGACGAGGCGGAGCTGGTGCATATGGTGGCCACTGCGGCCGCCATTGATGACCGGCCGTCTGCCGTACGCTATCCGCGCGGCGAGGGCACCGGCGTGGAACTGCCGGCGCGCGGCCAGCCGCTGGAGATCGGCAAGGGCCGGGTGATGCGCGAGGGCACGGCGGTCGCCATCCTCTCCTATGGCGCGCGGCTGCAGGAATGCCTGGCCGCCGCTGAGGAGCTGGCGGGCTACGGCCTATCCGCCACGGTCGCCGATGCGCGCTTCGCCAAGCCGCTGGATACCGGGCTGGTGGAGCGGCTGGCGCGCGGCCATGAGGTGCTGATCACCATCGAGGAAGGCTCGGTCGGCGGCTTCGGCTCCTTCGTGCTGCAGCATCTGGCCACATCGGGGATGCTGGATGCCGGCCTGCGCGTGCGGCCGATGGTGCTGCCCGACCGCTTCATCGACCATGATTCGCCGGAGAAACAGTATGCCGAGGCCGGGCTGAACGCCGACGGCATCGTGCGCACTGCCCTGGCGGCACTCGGCCGTAGCGCCAGCGAGGCGCCGGCCCGGGCGTGAGGGATAAAACCCTCGCCCCGGAAGGGGAGAGGGATGCCGAGGCTTGGCGAACGATAGTGAGGCTAGCTGCGGCTGGGTGAGGGGAGACTAACTCCGCCCGTGCGACACCCCCTCACCCAGCTCCGCCTAATTCGCTGCGCGATTAAGGCTGCGCAACCCTCTCCCCCAAGGGGGCGAGGGATTGTTTAAATTCCTCCTACTCCCGAGGCACGCCGTTCGGGTCTTCGCTGCCGGCGCGGTAGCGGAAGGTGCCGGTGCCGGTGGCGACCAGCGTGCCGTCCTCGGCGGTCACCTCGGCGGCGACGAAGAATATCTTGCGCCCGCCGCCGGTCACGCGGGCGGTCGTGCGCAGCGTGCCCTTCGAGGCCTGCCCCAGATATTGCGTGGTCAGCGACAGCGTCACGCAGCGCCGCACCCGGCCGGGGATCGGGCAGTAGCAGCCGCAGAAGCCGGAGATCGTGTCGATCAGCGAGGCCGGCACGCCGCCATGCAGCACACCGGCGCGGTTCAGATGCTGCGGGCCGATATCCAGCTCCAGCACGGCATAGCCCTCGCGCCACTCCACCAGCCGGTAGCCCATCAGTTCCTGATAGCCCGAGATGGGCTCCAGCGCGATCAGCTCGCGCATCAGGCTGTCGTCATGCTGCGCTGCGGCGGCGGAGGCGGCGGATTTCGTCATCTTGATCCCGTTCGGGTTGCGGAAAGACAGGGGTTTTTCGGCATGCCCCGCAGCATATCGCACTGCGGTGCCGCCGTCCCTCTTGACCATCAATGGGTATGTGTACAGTCTAGCCTGTACGCAAAGCAAACAGGTTGATCGGAGCACCGCGCGCCGATGAGACCGAAATCTCACTCCGGAACAGGGAGCACACAATGCGGAAATTCTTCACGGCCATGGCGCTTTCCATGGCGGTTGCCGGCTTTTCCACCGCCGCCTCGGCGGAAACCTGGGACATGCCGCTGCCGTACCCCGATACCAACTTCCACACCAAGAACACGCGGATGTTCGCCGAGGATGTGGCGAAGCTGTCGGGCGGCAAGCTGACCATCACCATCCACAGCGGTGCCTCGCTGTTCAAGATGCCGGAGATCAAGCGCGCCGTCCGTACCGGACAGGCGCAGATCGGCGAGATCCTGCTGTCCGCCTACGGTAACGAGAACGCGGTGTTCGAGGCTGACGGCGTGCCGTTCCTGGCCACCGGCTACGACAATGCCATGAAGCTGTACAAGGCCCAGAAGCCGGTGCTGGAAAAGCTGCTGGCCGAGGAAGGGCTGAAGCTGCTTTATGCAGCGCCCTGGCCGGGCCAGGGGCTGTTCGTGCAGACCGAGATCGCGTCGGTTGAGGGCATGAAGGGCGTGAAGTTCCGCGCCTACAACGCCGCGACCGCGCGCTTTGCCGAGCTGGCCGGCGCGGTGCCGACCACCGTGCAGTATGCCGAGGTGCCGCAGGCCTTCTCCACCGGCCTGGTCTCCTCGATGCTTACCTCCGGCGCCACCGGCGTGGACGTGAAGGCCTGGGACTTCGTGAAAGTGTTCTATCAGACCGACGCGATGCACCCGAAGAACATCGTCTTCGTGAACAAGCGTGCCTTCGACGGGCTGGACAAGGCAACGCAGGACGCGGTGATGAAGGCCGCCGCCGATGCCGAGACCCGCATCTGGGCCGCCAGCAAGGAAGAGGCCGATCGCACCGTGAAGGCGCTGGGCGACAATGGCATGAAGGTGCTGATGCCGAGCGACAAGCTGCAGGCCGACCTGAAGGCCATCGGCGACCAGATGGTCAAGGAATGGCTTGAGAAGGCCGGCGCCGACGGCAAGACCATCGTGGACGCCTACAACAAGATGTAAGGCGTCTCCCGGTCCGAAACGCCCAGGGCTGCAACCGGCACCCTGGGCGTTTCTCCATCGGCCGGGCCTCTATCCCTTTTCCAACCTGTCACGCATCGCGGGGTGGCCATGCGCGCGGCGCTCGATTTCCTGTACAAGCTGTGCGGCGTTCTGGCGGCGATCTCGCTGGCCGGCATCGCCGTCCTTATCCTGGCGCAGATCGTCGGCCGCTTCTTCGGCGTGCTGGTGCCGTCCGCGAACGAGATCGCCGGCTTCCTGATGGCCGCCTCTTCCTTCCTGGCGCTGGCCTATGCCTTCAAAGCGGGCAGCCACATCCGGGTCAATCTGGTGCTGCTGCGGCTCGCCCCCTCGTCGCGGCGCTGGGCCGATATCGTCTGCCTGGTGGCCGGCACCATCCTGTCCTCCTATTTCGCCTGGTACACCTGGGTGCTGGTTGCCGATTCGATCCGCTTCAAGGAAGTCGCGGACGGGCTGGTGCCGATTCCGCTGGCCTGGCCGCAAGGCGCCATGCTGGTTGGCCTTACGGTACTGGCCATCGCCTTCCTGGACGAGCTGATCTCCGTGATTCGCGGCAATACGCCGTCCTATGACAATTCCGAGGATGTGGTGCTGGAGAACCGCCCTGAGCTGGGGCCATCCGACCGCATCGAAGCGAACGATTAAGGCGGGGACCGGTTCATGGACCAGCTTATCCAGTCGATCCTGCTGATCGCGCTGCTCTTCCTCTTCCTCGGCGGCGGCTTCTGGGTCGCCATGTCGCTGCTGGCCATCGGCTATGTCGGCATCTCCATGTTCGCCAGCGCGCCGCCCGGCATCGTCATGTCCACCACGGTGTGGGGGGCGTCGGCCAGCTGGACGCTGACCGCCCTGCCGCTGTTCATCTGGATGGGCGAGATCCTGTTCCGCACCAAGCTGTCGGAGGACATGTTCCAGGGGCTGGCCCCCTGGCTGACCCGGCTGCCGGGCCGGCTGCTGCATGTGAATGTGCTGGGCTGCGCGGTGTTCGCCGCCGTCTCCGGCTCCTCGGCGGCGACTGCGATGACGGTCGGCAAGATGTCGGTGCCGGAGCTTTCCCGGCGCGGCTATGACGAGAAGCTGTCGATCGGCTCGCTGGCCGGCTCCGGCACGCTCGGCCTGCTGATCCCGCCCTCGATCATCCTGATCGTCTATGGCGTCTCGGCCGAGGTGTCCATCGTCCAGCTGTTCATTGCCGGTGTGTTCCCCGGCATGCTGCTGGCCGGGCTGTTCATGGGCTATATCGCGCTGTGGGCGGTGATCCATCCGGGCAAGACCCCGCCCGCCGATTTCAGCATGGGCTTCCTGGAGAAGGTCTATGCCTCGCGCCGGCTGATCCCGATCATCCTGCTGATCGTCTTCGTCATCGGCTCGATCTACTGGGGCTGGGCGACGGCGACGGAGGCGGCGGCCTGCGGTGTCGCCGGCGCGCTGTTCCTGTCGCTGGTCACCGGCTCGCTGAACTGGCAGGCCTTCTGGTCCAGCCTGCTGGGTGCCACCCGCACCTCCTGCATGATCGCCTTCATCCTGGCGGGGGCGGCCTTCCTGTCGGTGGCGATGGGCTATACCGGCCTGCCGCGCGTGCTGGCGGAATGGATCCGCGACATGCAGCTCTCGCCCTATGTGCTGCTGATCGCGCTGACCCTGTTCTTCATCGTGCTGGGCTGTTTCCTGGACGGCATCTCGGTGGTGGTGCTGACCGTCGCCATCATCCTGCCGATGGTGCAGGCGGCGGGTATCGACCTGCTGTGGTTCGGCATCTATGTCGTGCTGGTGGTGGAGATGTCGCAGATCACCCCGCCGGTCGGCTTCAACCTGTTCGTGCTGCAGGGCCTGACGGGACGCAACATCCTCTATATCGCCTATGCGGCGCTGCCCTTCTTCCTGCTGATGGTGGTGGCGGTCGTGATCATCACCATCTTCCCGGAGATCGTCACCTACCTGCCGCAGCAGGCGACGGCGCGGAACTGAGGGGGAGCTTGTAAACCCTCTCCCCTGGCGGGAGAGGGTGGTGAGCGTCAGCGAACCGGGTGAGGGGGCGGCTCGGCCCGTGCAACTACCCCTCACCCAGCTTCGCCTAATTCGCTCCGCTCATAAGGCTACGCAACCCTCTCCCGCAAGGGGAGAGGGAGAACACGAAATAGCCCCACCCCCCTCACCCCGCCGGGTATAGCCCCTCATTGATGGCGAGGCGCTTCAGCAGCGCGTAGATCAGGTCGATGGAGGGCGTATCCACGCCGGTCAGGTCGCCCAGTTCGACGACCGCGCCGACGATCGGCTCGATCTCCAGCGGCCTGCCGGCCAGCAGGTCCTGCAGCGTCGAGGTCCTGAAGTCCTTCAGCCGGGGCCCGCTCTCGAACCGCTTGTCGATGCTGACCGGCAGGCTGGCGCCCAGCGCGCTGGCGACGGCTTCCGCCTCCTCCATCATCCGGCGCATGAAGCCGCGCAGGATGTCGTCGTCATAGAGCTGGCCCATGGTCGCGCGGGTCAGCGCGCTGAGCGGGTTGGAGGTGATATTGCCGAGCAGCTTCGACCACACATAGTCGCGGATATTGTCGTGCGCGACGGCGGTGATGCCGGCGGTCCCGAACGCCTCCATCAGGCGGGTCAGGCGCGGGCTCATGCTGCCGTCCGGCTCACCCATCTCGAAACGTTCGCGGCCGGTGACGGTCACCGTGCCGGGGCTGGTGACTTCCGCGCCGATATGGACGACGCAGCCGATGGCGCGCTCAGGCCCGGTGGCGTCGCGGATGGTCCCGCCGGGGTCCAGCCGGTCGATGGAGCGGCCCTCATGCTGGCCGGGCAGGGCGTGGAAATACCACCAGGGCACGCCGTTCATGGCGAACACCACGGCGGTGTCCGGCCCCAGCAGTGGCGCCATGCTGCGCGCGATGCCGGTAAGGCCGTGCGCCTTCACGGTGCAGATCACCACATCCTGCGGGCCGAAATCCGCGGGATTGTCGCTGGCGGCGGGGCGCACGGTGACGCTCTCGCCCTGCTGGTGCAGGGTCAGCCCGTCCTGGCGGATCGCCGCCAGATGCGCCCCCCGGGCGATCAGGCTGGCCTCGATGCCGTCCGCCGCCGCCAGCCGCGCGCCGAGATATCCGCCGACCGAGCCGGCGCCATAGATGCAGATTTTCACGCTTTCAGCCTCCGATTTGCTTTGTGCGCTTTGTACTGCCTGACGGCGCGGCGGGCAATCATCGCTGTCATGCCGCGCTGACGGTTGACGCGGCGCGCGTGCACAACACACTCTCATCGCAACACAAGAAAAGACGAGGGTCGGAAACCATGGATGCCAGCGTCGCGCTGCCGCGCAGCGACACGAAGGTCATTGGCCTTATCAGCACGGCGCACTTCCTCAGCCATGTGTACATGCTGGTGCTGCCGCCGCTGTTCCCGCTGCTGAAGGACGTCTATGGCGTCAGCTTCGCGGCGCTGGGGCTGGCGCTGACCGTGTTCAACGTGGCGACCGGCCTGACCCAGGCGCCGATGGGCTTTCTGGTGGACCGGTTCGGTGCCCGCGCCATCCTGATCGCCGGGCTGATCGTCGAGGCCATCGCCTTCATGATGATCGGCCTGTTTCCCAGCTACTGGGCGCTGATCGCGCTGATGGCCGTCGCCGGCCTCGCCAATGCCGTCTATCACCCCGCCGACTACACGATCCTGTCGGCCTCAGTCGATGGCAAGCGCATGGGGCGGGCCTTTTCCATCCATACTTTCGCCGGCTATTTCGGCTTCGCCGTCGCCCCGGTGATGATGGTGTTCCTGCTGGGCGCGGTGGGCTGGCAGATGGCGCTGGTCATCGCCGGCGGGGCGGGCCTTGCCGTGGCGCTGGTGCTGATGGCGTTTTCCGGCGTTCTGAAAGACGAGACTCCTGCTGGCGCCCAGGCGGGAGGCCGCAAGCCGAAGGCGGAAGAGTCAGCGTCCGCATCTGGCCCGCAAGGTATCAAATTGCTGCTCAGCCTGCCGGTCATCATGGGCTTCCTGTTCTTCGTCGGCATCTCGATGACCAATGGCGGCTTCACCAGCTTCGGCGTCTCGGCGCTGGTGACGATCTATGAGGCACCACTGGCGCAGGCCAACGTGCCGCTGACCGCCTATCTGTTCGCCAGCGCGGCCGGCGTGCTGGCCGGCGGCTGGGTTGCCGACCGCACCAATCGCCATTCGCTGGTGGCCGGTGGCTGCTTCCTGCTGGTCGGGCTGTTCGTCGCCTGCGTCGCCGCCTTCAGCCCGTCGCTGGCGGTGGTCGGCGTGCTGTTCGCGCTGGCCGGCTTCTTCAGCGGCATGGTGGCGCCCTCGCGCGACATGATGATCCGCGCGGTCACCCCGGCGGGTTCGACCGGCAAGGTATTCGGCTTCGTCTCCACCGGCTTCAACCTGGGCGGGGCGATCACGCCGCTGATGTTCGGCCTGCTGCTGGACCGGGTGGCCGATCCGTCGATCCTGTTCTGGGTGATTGCCGGCCTTAGCGTGGCGACCATCGCCACCGTGCTGACGGCGGGCAGCGTCAGCCGGCGCTGAGCGGTAGTTTACGGGCGAGCTGCCGTTCGCGGTGCCAGACATAGAGGCCGCTGGCGACCAGCAACGCGGAGCCGGCGAGCATGTGCGCCTGCGGCACATCGCCGAACATCAGGAAGCCCAGCAACATCGCCCAGATCAGCTGGCTGTAGCTGAACGGCGCCAGCGCTGACGCCTCCGCCAGCTTGTAGGCGCGGATCAGCACCAGATGGCCGAGGCCACCCAGCGCGCCGACCGCGCCGAACAGCAGCCAGCTCTCCAGCGGTACGGCGCGCCAGTAGAATGGCACGATCAGGCTGGTGACGGCACAGCCGACCACCGCCGTGTAGAGCAGCATGGTGGTGCCGTCCTCGCTGCGGCCCAGGATGCGGGTCATCAGCGAGAAGCCGGCAAAGGTCAGCGCCACGCCCAGCACCAGGAAGGATGCCCAGTGCACGCTGCCCATGCCGGGGCGCAGGATGATCAGCACGCCGACCAGACCGACGACAACGGCGGCCCAGCGGCGCGGGCCGACCTTCTCGCCCAGCACCGGCACCGACAGGGCGGTTACCAGCAGCGGCGACAGGAAGCCGATGGCGCTGGCGTCGGCCAGCGGAATGTAGCTGATGGCGGTGAAGAACATCGCGGTCGAGGCCAGCAGCAGGCTGGCGCGCAGGATCTGCGCCAGCGGCCGCTGCGTCCTCAGCAGGCGCGGAATGCGGTGCGGCCCCAGGATCAGCGCCATCGCCAGCAGGTGGAAGGTATAGCGCGCCCACACCACCTGCGGCATCTCGTGGCGTTGCAGCAGGAATTTCGCCAGCGCGTCCATCGAGGCGAAGCAGGCGATGGCCAGCAGGATCAAAAGGATACCACGGGCATTGTCGATGGGGGTGGCGGGCATGCGTTGTCCGGTGTAGGAACGGCGGGTTGCCGCATCGCGCCAGCCTAGCCTTCGGTGCAGCGTCCTGTCATCCCGATGCCGCGCGACACTGCCATGTGCCGCGGGAGACGGAAGTCGGGCGCTGCGCTGGCCCAGTGCCAGTTGGCCATGCAATTGGCGCAATGTGGCGGCATCGTGCGCTCCCGCCTGCTGGCGGGGGATAGGGTCCGTTACCAGTGCCGGGAAAACATGTCCTACGGTCTATACGATACTGAGCGGCGTTATCGGAAGCGCCTTATCGGGCGGGTGCTGCGCTTCTTCCTGTTCGTGGCCCTGCTGGCCGGCGTCGGGCTGTTCGCCTACCAGCTGGGGATCGAGGACCGGAAGACCCAGCTGGACCGGCAGCGCGACGATCTGGCGGCGGCACGGGCCGAGATCGAGACGCTGAACCAGCAGGCCCAGGCAGCATTGCTGCGCAGCCGCGAGGCAGCCCAGCAGCTGGCGACGCTGCAGCAGCGCTATGAGCAGGACGTCCCCACACCGGAGATGCAGGAGATGCTGGCGCTGCTCCGGGACAGGATGGCGGCCGGCGTGCCGGCGGAACGGCTTTCCTTCGTCATCCGCGAGGCCAGCATCGGGCGCGATTGCGAACCGGCGGAAACCAAGCGCTTCCTGGTGCGCACGCCGCTGACCGATGGCGCGGCCTCCGTGGTCGGCTTCGTGAACAATACCGTGACCATCACCGGCCTGGGCGAATCGGCCCTGAATGCCGAGGGGCGGCCGGAAGCCTGGTTCGACCCCGCGCAGCCGATGACGCTGACCGTGACCCGGATCGACGGCAAGGCGGACCAGAAGACCGGCACGCTGCCGATGACCCTGTCGGTCGTGATCGGCGCGGTCGAACATCGCTTCGGGGTGACAGCGGGGCAGCGCGGCTTTGTGCAAGTGACCGCCGAACGCTGCCGCTTCCCGTAAGGAGATGACGCAGGACACTCTTCCGGGCACCGCTCCGGCGCTGACGGACCGCGCGCGGCGGCTGGCCATGCTGGCGCTGCTGTCGGTCTCGCTGGGGGCGGGGCTGATGATCGGCGTCACCATGCCGCTGCTGAGCATGCTGCTGGAGCTGCGCGGCACCGACACGGTGCTGATCGGCCTGAACGCGGCCATGTCCACCTTCGCCATCCTGCTGACCGGGCCGTTCCTGCCACGGGCGATCCGCCGCTACGGCACGCTGCCGGTCATGTACCTCTCCATTGTCTTCGGCATTGCCGTGCTGCTGGCGATGCCGGTGTTCACCAGCCTGCCGGCCTGGTTCGTGCTGCGCTTCGCGCTGGGCATCTCGGTCGGTGTTGCCTGGATCGCCAGCGAGGCCTGGCTGAACGCCATCGTCACCGACCGCAACCGCGGCAAGATGCTTGGGCTCTACGTCACCTGCTTTGCCGGCGGCTTCGCGCTGGGGCCGGTGATTATCGGCCTGGTCGGGCTGGAAGGGCCGGTGCCGTTCCTGATCGGCGCGGCTATCCTCGGCGCCTCCGCCCTGCCGTTGCCGCTGGCACGCCACGCCCTGCCGCCGGTGCCCTCGCACGCCGCCGGGAATATCGGGCGGCTGATGCTGCTGGCCCCCACCATCATGTTGGCGGCGGCGGTCAGCGGCCTGTCGGATGCGACCGTCTTCGCGCTGCTGCCGGTCTATGCGCTGCGTGTCGGCTTCGCGCCGGAAACCGCTGTGCTGCTGCTCTCCACCTTCCTGGCCGGCAATCTGGCGCTGCAGGTGCCGCTGGGCTGGCTGGCAGACCGGATGAACCGCCGGCTGCTGCTGGCGATCTGCGGCGCGGCCGGCGTGCTGGGTCCGCTGGCCTTCTGGCTGGCGCTGGATACCCTTCTTATCTGGCCGCTGCTGTTCGCCTGGGGCGGGGTGGTGATGGGCATCTACACCATCGGCCTGTGCATGCTGGCGGAGCGGTTCGACACCGCGACCCTGCCCGGTGCCAATGCTGCCTTCGTCATGCTCTACAGCCTGGGCAGCATGTCCGGCCCGGCGCTGGGCGGCGGCGCCATGACGCTGTGGGACCCGCACGGCATGCTGGTGTTCGGGGCGCTCGCCAGCCTGCTGTTCCTGCTGATCGTGCTGGGGCGGGCCTGGGTCAGGAATCGTTCAGACTGACCACCTGGCAGAACTGCCGGCGGGCGGCCAGGTCGTTGCAGGCCTTGGTCGCGGCATCGCGGCTGGGGAAGGGGCCGGCCACCAGCCGGACGAAGGCACCGCGCGTATCGCCGGTCCTGAACTCCGAATTGAACGGCTTCAGCGGCCCCAGCAGGCTGGGGTAACGCTCCTTCAGAATATCCCAGCCGCGCTCCGCTGCCGGCAGCTCACGGTAGGACCCCAGATGCAGGCCGAACTGTTCGCCGGGTCGCGCCGGGGCGGCGCTGGCTGTCTGCTGGGGGGGCTGCCGCTGGGTTGGCTGCGAGGGCGCCGGCGGTTGGCCGGTCAGCGACAGCGGCGCGCCGCTGCTTGCCGACCGGGGCAGGGGCTGTGCCGCAGGGGGCGTCATCGGGCTGGAGGCATTGGGTGCCATCGCGGATGGCGCGGCGCCGGGCAGACGGGCGGCGTTGCCCTGGCCACCCATCAGCTGCTCCATCCGGGCCAGCACGGCCTCCAGACGCTGCACCACAGACGCCATGTCGCCAGCAGGCGCCATAGCTCCCATGGCACCGGCCGGCGGGACCGGCGGTGCCGGCGGCAGGGTCTGCGCCGCCGAGGGATCGACCGGCATTTCGGTGCTGCGCCCCAGCGAGGCCTGCCGGCTGTCGCCCTCGGTCATCGCCACCAGCTGCTCGTCCTTGGCCTCGCGCAGCTCGGCATGCTGGAAGCCGGCCAGTTCCTTGCGCTCGGAGCGGAACGGGAACTGCCGGGTGCGCAGCACGTAATTCTGCACGACCGGCGAATAGAACAGCGTCTCCAGCGTGTCGCCGCGCTGGCAGCCGATCTGGAAGGTGTTGAAGGTGCCGGCCTCGACCGTCACCTGGGCCTGCCCGGCAACCTCGCAGCGCTGATCCATCTTCCAGCCGCCGGGCTGCTTCTCGCTGGAGCCGGTCACCTGGAAGGCCACCTGCTCGCCCGCCGTCAGCGGGAACAGGCTGGCCGGGTTGCCATCGACGATATCCTGCCGGCCGCGCCCCAGTTCCGGGTCGGCGGACCAGGACAGCATCGGCGAGACAAGGTCGTAGCCGGTGGTCCAGATCAGCCCCTGATCGTTGGTCCAGACCACGCGGTCCGGGGTGGTGGTCAGCACCTGCTCGCGCATGGTCGCGTTGCCGACGCGATAAACGAAGGTATCGCCGGGAACGTAGCGCGGCAGCGGGGCGGGCGGCAGCATGGCCTGCGCTGGCTTGCCGGTTCCGCCCTGCGGGGCCCCGGCCTGCGCGGTCGCCGGCTGGGGCGCTGTCGCCTGCGGGGCGGAAGAGAAGGTGTCGTTCACGAAGCTGGAAACCGTGTCGCAGCCGGCCAGCAGCAAGGCCGTTCCGGCGAGCATCACGGTGAAGCGGCCCCGTTTCGTCCGCTTCTCAATCTTCTTCATCGCCCCATCCTCCGCGCCGCTCATCCCAAGCGCTTGCCCTTGCGCGCTTATGGGCCGCGTAACCCTCATGGAGTCTCATATAGCGGGCGAGTCCTGTCAAGGAATCGCCCGTAACCGGTTCCTGAAAAGCGGGAAAAATGAGAGGGTTGGAAACAGTCTGCGGCAATCGGGCGTGGTCCTGACGCGAATTTGCAACCAGCGGATTGACTTCCGGCGGAAGCTTGCGCAAGACTTGTATGTGACATTTACAAGCAAGGCACGGCTCCCTTTCGGTGTCATTTGCACCGCAACAGGAGCACGTACCGAATGGAGAGCATCATGTCTGGGACAGTCACTCCGTTGAAGCCGCGCAGCGTGCGCGAGCAGGTCAGCGCCGAGGAATGGGCCGCGCGCGTCGATCTGGCGGCCTGCTACCGGCTGGTGGCGCGGATGGGCTGGACGGACCTGATCTACACCCACATCTCGATGCGTGTGCCGGGGCCGGAGCATCACTTCCTCATCAACCCCTACGGGCTGATGTTCGACGAGGTGACGGCCTCCAGCCTGGTGAAGGTCGATCTGGACGGCAAGATCGTCATGGAGACGCCCTACAGCTTCAACCCGGCGGGCTTCACCATCCACAGCGCCGTGCATGCGGCGCGTGAGGATGCGTTATGCGTGCTGCACACCCATACCGCCGCCGGCATGGCGGTGGCGGCGCAGAAGGGCGGGCTGCTGCCGATCAGCCAGCACGCGATGCGCTTCTACAACCGCGTCTCCTACCATGATTATGAAGGCATCGCGCTGGACCTCGACGAGCGCGAGCGGCTGGTCGCCGACCTGGGCGATACCTATGCCATGATCCTGCGCAACCACGGCCTGCTGACCTGCGGGCGCAGCGTTGCCGAGGCCTTCACCATTATGTTCTACCTGCAGAAGGCCTGCGAGGCGCAGATCGCCGCCATGTCGAGCGGGGCGGAGCTTGCCATGGTGCCGCCGGAGGTGGCCGAGCATGCCGCCAGGCAGTTCGAGCGCGGCGGCGAGAAGAGCGCCAACCGCCCGTGGGAGGCGCTGCTGCGCACGCTCGACCGGGAAGATGCGGGATATCGCGACTAACCGGCGTGACTGACTGGCGCATGGGCAGTTGACCGGCTTTTGGGCAGGCCAGCGCATCCGGCGCGCCGCTCAGGGGGCCGGAAAGGCCACGCAGCGTCACCGGCGGATTCTCGCAACAGGCTGATCTTAAAAGAGCTTTCGGACCGTGGCGATTATTCGCGACAAAGATATCGGGTGCCGCGCGAAACGGACCGGCTTTTGCGTAACAGGGCCGGCGCGGCAGCGTTGAATATGTGCGTTGAGTACTGGCGTTGAACATAGCCGTTGAACAGGGGATGGGCTGAGATGGTGCTGCCGAAGGCAGATGTCGTTCTGAAGAACGGCAGGATTTTTCAGGGGCTTCAGGAAGGATTCGTGGAAGCCCTGGCGGTCTGGAAGGGCCGTGTGCTGGCGGCCGGAAAAACGTCCGAGATCGAGGCGCTGGTCGGCCCCGGCACGAAGATCATCGACCTTGCCGGTCGCTGCGCCACGCCGGGCATCAATGACGGCCACCAGCATCTGCTTCCCTTCGGCATGGGGCTGCGCCAGGTCGATCTGTCGGCCAGCGAGGTGAAGACGCTGGACGAGGTGCTGGCGCGGGTGAAGGCCTTCGTGGACAAGGCCAAGCCGGGCGAATGGATCTTCGGCGGCCGCTACGACCATTTCCATCTGGATGTGAAGCGCCATCCCTTCCGCGAGGAACTGGACAAGGTCTCGCCGAACAATCCCGTCTATATCAAGCGCACCTGCGGCCATATGGGCGTGGCCAATTCGAAGGCGCTGGAGCTGGCCGGTATCGACGAGAAGACGCCGCAGCCGACCGGCGGCTTCATCGAGACGCAGAACGGCCGGCTGACCGGTCTGATGCAGGAGCGCGCGCAGGAGCTGGTTACCAAGGCGATGCCGCCGCTGCCGATCGCTGATCTGGTGCGCGGCATCGAGGAGGGCGGCAACGTGTTCCGCAGCTATGGCATCACCAGCGTGATGGATGCCGGCGTCGGGCTGGTGCAGGGCTATGACCATTACCTGGCCTATCAGGAAGCGCGCCGTCAGCGCCGCCTGCCGGTGCGCACCTACATGTCGCTGACCGGCGGCCCGGCGGGTGTCATGGACAAGGCGCTGCCGCAGGGTCTGAAGACCGGTGTGGGCGACGAATATCTGAAGGTCGGCTCGGTGAAGCTGTTCACCGACGGCAGCGCCGGCGGCAAGACGGCGGCGATGCGCCACCCGTACAAATGTTCCTGCGGCTCCATCGGCATCTTCATCTACAGCGATGGCGAGCTGAACGACTGGGTCGCGAAATATAATGAGCTTGGCTACCAGCTTTCGATCCATGCCATCGGCGATGCCGCCATCGACCAGGCGGTGAACGCGGTCGAGGCGGCGAACCGGAAGGTGCCGGTCGCCGGCCGCCGCCACCGGGTCGAGCATTGCGGCTTCACCACGCCGGACCAGATTGCCGCGATGAAGCGCCTGGGCATGATCCCGGCGCCGCAGCCGATCTTCATCTACGAGTTCGGCGACCTCTATATCGAGGTGCTGGGCGAGGAACGGCCGGCGCAATCCTACCCGATGAAGGACTGGGTCGAGGCCGGGCTGCACCCGGTCGCCAGCTCCGATTCGCCGGTGTCGGACTTCAACCCGATGAAGAATCTCTACGAGATGGTGACGCGCAAGACGGATCGCGGCACGGTGATGGGCGCGGACCAGTGCATCAGCACCGAACAGGCGATCAGCGCGATGACCTATAATGGCGCCTATGGCAGCTTCTCGGAGCATGTGAAGGGTACGCTGGCCCCCGGTATGCTGGCGGATATAGCGGTGTTCGACCGTGACCTGTTCGCCGTGGCGCCCGAGGAGATCCTGCCGGCGCTGGCCGATATCACGATCATCGACGGCGAGATCGTTCACGACCGCAAGGGCGAGGTATTGCATTGACCGACCGGCGTCTGAGAGGCTGACCCGATGTCACGACATATCGCCCACCGCCTGCTGATCTCCATTCCCGTGCTGTTCGGCGTGCTGCTGATCGGCTTCCTGCTGCTGCAGGTGGTGCCGACCGACCCCGCCACCGTGCTGGCCGGCCCGACCGCGACCGCCGCCGACGTTGCCGCGCTGCGTGAGGCGATGGGGCTGAACGAGCCGCTCTGGTACCAGTTCGGGCTCTATATCTTCCGTGTGCTGCAGCTCGATCTCGGCCGCTCGATCATCAGCAATTCTACCGTCGTCAGCGAACTGGCCAACACGGTTGGCCCGACGGTCGAGCTGATGATCGCCAGCCTGATCTGGGCGGTGCCGCTGGGCATCCTGCTGGGCACCATCGCCGCCGTGCGGCGCGGCCGGGTGACCGACCGTATCGTTATGGCCTTCTCGGTCGCCGGCGTGTCGATGCCGATCTTCTGGTTCGGCCTGATGCTGATCCAGTATGTCGGCTTCAAGATGGAGCTGCTGCCCTTCCAGGGTCGCGGCGGTCCGCTGTGGAGCATCGACGGGCTGCGCCACATCGCGCTGCCGGCAATCACGCTGGGCGGCGTGTTCATCGGCCCGGTCGCGCGCATGACGCGCACCTCGCTGCTGGAGGTGCTGAACGCCGATTTCGTGCGTACCGCCCGCGCCAAGGGCGCGCCGGAAACCCGCGTGGTGGTGAAGCATGCGCTGCGCAACGCGCTGATCCCCATCGTCACGCTGGTCGGCCTGCAGATCGGCTTCCTGCTGGGCGGTGCCGTGGTGACCGAGACCATGTTCGCCTGGCCCGGTGTCGGGCGGCTGGCGGTCGGGGCCATCGTGTCCAGCGACTTCCCGCTGGCGCAGGGCGCGATCCTGCTGCTGGCGGTCTCCTTCCTTCTGGTGAACCTGATCGTGGACGTGCTGTATGCCTATCTCGACCCGCGCGTCGGGCGGAAATAGGGGACGAGGCGAATGACCGACGCAACCCAGACCCTGTCGCCCGCCGACCCCGCCCCAGATTCCGCCACCGGGGCGTCCAGCAGCCAGACGATCAAGCGCCTGTCGGCCTGGCAGCGCCTGCTGCGCGACAAGCCGGCGGTGATCGCGGGCACCTTCCTGCTGCTGGTGGTGCTGGCGGCGATCTTTGCGCCCTATCTGACGGCGTTCGATCCGTATGACACCAACATGCGGATGCGGCTGCGCCCGCCCGGCGGCGACTACCTGCTGGGCACCGATGCGCAGGGCCGCGATATGGTCACGCGCCTGCTCTATGGCATCCGCACCACGCTGCTGATCGGCTTCAGCGGCGTCATGCTGGGCGGGCTGATCGGCGCGGCGATGGGCATCATCGCGGCGTTCTATAAACGCCTCGACAACATCATCATGCGCGTCGTGGACGTGCTGCTGTCCTTCCCGTCGATCCTGTTCGGCCTGGCGATTGCCGCCGTGCTGGGCGCGGGCATCACCAGCCTGATCGTGGCGCTGACCATCGCCGCCATCCCGACCGTGGCGCGCATCGCGCGCGGTGCGGCCACCGTGGTGATGCAGAACGAGTATATGGAGGCGGGCCGCGCCATCGGCCTGTCCGACTGGACGCTGATCTGGCGCTATCTGGCGCTGAACTGCCTGTCGGCGATCTTCGTGTACCTCACCCTTCAGTTCGGCCAGACCATCCTGCTGGGGGCGGCGCTCAGCTTCCTGGGGCTGGGCGCGCAGCCGCCGACGGCGGAGCTGGGCACGATGGCCGCCGAGGGGCGCAATTTCCTTTTCTTCGCACCGCATGTCTCGACCATTCCCAGCGTTGCGATCTTCATGATCGTGCTGGCCTTCAATGTGTTGGGCGATGCGTTGCGTGACGTCCTCGATCCGCGGATGAGGCAATAAAGCCGCGACGGGGGATGAAAGCCCGCCGTCGGCGGGGCTGGCGAAAGCCAAACATGAGAACGAGGAGGCTTAGATGAAGTTACGGAACACAGTCTGGATGGCGGCCGGTGTCGCCATCGCGGCGACGGCGGGGTTCGCGGCCCCGGCGATGGCGCAGAAGGAAATCTCCATCATCCGCACCATCGATACGGACCGCTACGATCCGCATCGCTCCACCGCGCGTTCGGCGGCGGAAATCCTGTTCATGGTCGGCGACACGCTGGTCGCGCTGGATTATGACCTGAAGACCGTGAAGCCCGGCCTGGCGAAGAGCTGGAAGGTTTCCGAGGACGGTCTGACCTACACCTTCAACCTGAAGGAAGGCGTGAAGTTCTGCTCCGGCAAGGAATTCACCGCGCAGGATGTGGTGGACACCATCAACCGCTGGCGCGACCCGGCCACCAAGGGCGTCGTCACCTGGCGCGCCGGCCCGGTGAAGGAAGTCCGCGCCAAGGACAAGCTGACAGTCGAATACGAGCTGACCAAGCCGTACTCGGAGCTGCTGTTCCAGATGACGCAGCATTTCCACACCATCATCAATGTCGATCAGGCCAAGCAGCTGGGCGACGATTTCGGTGTGAAGGGTCTGGATACCACGGGCCCGTTCTGCTTCGACAGCTGGGAGCCGCGCAACCAGACCGTGCTGACCAAGCACAAGGGCTATAACTGGGGTCCGGACTTCTACAAGAACAAGGAAGCCCAGGTGGACAAGATCACCTGGAAGATCGTGCCGGAAGAAAGCACCCGCGTCGCGTCGCTGCAGACCGGCCAGGCCGATGCCAGCCAGTATGTGCCCTACTGGTCGCTGGACCAGTTCAAGGCCAATTCCAAGATGTCGGTCACCCAGGCCGAGGCCTATTTCTGGACCTATTTCATGGGCTTCAAGATCACCCGCGAGCTGATGGGTGACGTGCGGGTCCGTCAGGCCATGAACCTGGCCGTCGATGTCGAGGCGATCACCGATGCGGTGACCTTCGGCTACGCCACCCCGGCCAACACCTACATCTCGCCGGAAGTGGTGGATTTCGACAAGTCGGTGAAGACCGACACCTACAGCTATGACCCGGCCAAGGCGGCTGCGCTGCTCGACGAGGCCGGCTGGAAGCTGGGCGGCGACGGCTTCCGCTACAAGGACGGCAAGAAGCTGGCCCCGCTGGTCTATGGCTTCACCGACACCTGGCGCCAGATCGTCGAGGCGGTGCAGGGCGACCTGCGCAAGGTCGGCATCGACCTGCAGATCCAGCTGTTCGACGCCACGGTCGTCTGGGGCAAGCTGGCGACGCAGGAGTTCGACATCTTCACCATGTCGTTCCCCTATGTCTCGACCGGCGACGCGATGAACCTGTACTTCCGCTCGGCCAACATGCCGACGCCGAACCGCGTCAACTGGGACGACAAGGAGACGGACGCCCTGCTGGAAGCGGGCTCTGCCGCGCTTACCGACAAGGCGCGTGCCGAGGCCTTCGGCAAGGTGCTGCACAAGGTGCATGACGCCGCCGTGTGGATCCCGCTCTACCACGAGCCGCTGTTCACCGTTGCCGGCCCGAAGATGCAGCCGGTGCGTGCGCACGGCATCTATGGTGCCGGTTTCTATAAGGGCATCGACCTCGCGCTGAAATAATCGCGAACCGTCCGGGCGTGTCATCTGGCGCGCCCGGACGGGCCTTTCTCGACAGATCATTCGTTAGAAAATTTATCAATGAACGGGGATGGACAGGCCATGCAGACCACGGTGATCCGCAACGCCGACTACGTCATTGCCTGGGATGAGGCGGCGGGCAGCCATGCCTATCTGGAAGGGGCGGATGTCGCCTTCCAGGGCAACCAGTTCAGCTTCGTCGGCAAGGGCTATAGCGGTGCCGCCGACCGGGAGATCGACGGGCGCGGCATGATGCTGATGCCGGGGCTGGTGAACATCCATTCCCACCCGACCTCGGAGCCGGGCAACAAGGGCCTTCTGGAGGAGCTGGGCAGCCCGCGCCTCGGCCAGTCCTCGCTCTATGAATTCATGCCGGTGTTCCGGCTCGACCCGAATGCCGCCCGCGCGGCCAGCATGGTGGCAATGAGCGAGCTGCTGAAGAGCGGCGTGACCACCATCGCCGACCTGTCCGGTGCGCGCGAGGGCTGGGCCGATGACATGGCCTCGACCGGCCTGCGGTCGGTGCTGTGCCCGATGTACCGCTCGGCCAGCTGGAGTACCAGCAACGGCCATTCGGTCGAGTATCACTGGGACGAAAAGGCCGGCAAGCAGGCCATGCAGCGCGCCATCGACCTTGTCGATGCAGCGGCGAAGCATCCGTCCGGCCGCGTGTCCGGCATGCTGGGCCCGTCGCAGATCGACACCTGCACCGCCGACCTGATCCGCGACAGCTATGACGCGGCGGCCGAGCGCGGCATCGCCGTGCAGCTGCATGCGGCGCAGAGCGTGGTGGAGTTCAACGAGATCACCCGCCGCCACGGCAAGACGCCAATCGAATGGCTGCACTCGCTGGGCGTGCTGGGGCCGCAGATGATCATCGGCCACGGCATCTTCCTGAACGATCACCCCTGGCTGCACTGGCCGCAGGCCGACGATTTCGCACTGCTGGCCGAATCCGGCGCCTCGGTCGCGCACTGCCCGACCGTGTTCTCGCGCCGCGGCATCGCACTGCACTGGGTCCATCGCTACATGAAGGCCGGCATCAATCTCGGCCTCGGCACCGATACCTTCCCGCACAACATGATCGACGAGATGCGCATGGCCTGCCTGGCCGCGCGCATCCTGAAGGGCGACTTCACCGGCGCCTCCACTGCCGAGGTGTTCATGGCCGCCACGGTGGGCGGTGCGACCGCGCTGAAGAAGCCGGATATCGGCCGGGTCGCGGTCGGCATGAAGGCCGACTTCTCGCTGGTCGATCTCTCGCACCCCTACATGCAGCCGCTGCGCGAACCGCTGCGCAGCCTGATCTATTCGACCTCCGACCGGGCCGTGCGCGATGTCTATGTGGATGGCCAGCAGGTGGTCAGCGACGGCAAGGTGCTGACCATCGACATCGAGGCCGCCATCGAGACCCTGCGCGAGGCGCAGGCCCGCACCATCGCCACCGTGTCCGAACGCGACTGGGCCAAGCGCCAGGTCGAGGACATGTCGCCGATGGTGTTCCCCGTCAAATCCGTCCTGTCCGCCCCCAAGCCGGTGATCAAGAGCGCCTGATGAGCGAAACCGCTTCCCCGCAGACCGAATCCGCCCAGCCGCTGCTTGATGTGCGCGGCCTGGTGACCGAGTTCCATTCCAGCGAAGGCGTGTTCAAGGCCGTCGATGGCGTCAGCTTCGCCGTGGCCCGTGGCGAGACGCTGGGCATCGTCGGCGAATCGGGCTGCGGGAAGAGCGTCACCTCGCTCTCCGTTATGGGGCTGATCCCGCGCCCGCCGGGCAAGATTCCGGCCGGCGAGATCGTGTTCGAGGGGCGCGACCTGCTGACGCTGTCGTCGCGTGAGATGCGCGATGTGCGCGGCAACGACATCTCGATGATCTTCCAGGAGCCGATGACCAGCCTGAACCCGGTCTATACGGTCGGCCAGCAGATCATGGAAGGCATCCTGCTACACGAGGACATCTCGGAGGCGGAAGCGCGCGAGCGCGCCATCGAGATGCTGCGCCTGGTGCGCATTCCTTCGCCGGAAAGCCGGGTGGACGATTTCCCGCACCAGATGTCCGGCGGCGTGCGCCAGCGCGTGATGATCGCCCCGGCGCTGGCCTGCAACCCGAAGCTGCTGATCGCCGACGAGCCGACGACCGCGCTGGACGTCACCATCCAGGCGCAGATCCTCGATTTGATGCGCGACCTGCGCGAGCGCACCGGCACGGCAATCATGCTGATCACCCATGATCTGGGCGTGATCGCGGAGCTGGCCGACCGGGTGGTCGTCATGTATGCCGGCAAGGTGGTGGAGGAGGCGCGCGTCGGCGACCTGTTCACCGACCCGCAGCATCCCTACACGCTGGGCCTGCTGGGCTCGATCCCCAAGCTGGATGTCGAGGAGGAGCGCCTCGCCACCATCGAGGGCAGCGTGCCGAACCCCTACAACATGCCGGCGGGCTGCAAGTTCAATCCGCGCTGCCCCTTCGCCGACGACAAGTGCCGCCAGGACGTGCCGGTGCTGGCCGAGGTGAAGCCCGGCCACAAGGTCGCCTGCTGGAAGGCGCCGCTCGAAAACACCATCCTGTGAGGCGCCCGATGAACGAGCAGAGCACCCCCGGCGCCCGCAAGGCGATCCTGAAGGTCGAACGGCTGGTGAAGCATTTCCCGATCACCAAGGGGATCGTGATGCAGAGCCAGGTCGGCGCCGTGAAGGCGGTCGATGATGTCAGCTTCCACATTAATGAGGGCGAGACGCTGGCTGTCGTCGGCGAATCCGGCTGCGGCAAGTCCACCACCGGCCGGCTGATCATGCGGCTGATCGAGCCGACCTCCGGCAGCATCGAATTCGACGGCACCGACATCACCACCCTGAAGGGGCGGGAGATGCGGATGATCCGCCGGCAGATCCAGATCATCTTCCAGGACCCCTATGCGTCGCTCAATCCGCGCATGACGGTGGGCGACATCATCGCCGAGCCGCTGGAAGTGCATGGCATCGCCCATGGCAAGGAAAAGCGCGAGAAGGTCGAGGCGCTGCTGAAGGTCGTCGGCCTGTCGCCCTGGCACATGGTGCGCTATCCGCATGAATTCTCCGGTGGCCAGCGCCAGCGTATCGGCGTCGCCCGCGCGCTCGCGGTGAATCCGAAGCTGATCGTCTGCGACGAGCCGGTCTCGGCGCTGGATGTGTCGATCCAGGCGCAGGTGGTGAATTTGCTGCAGGACCTGCAGACCCAGTTCGGCCTCGCCTACATGTTCATCGCCCATGATCTGGCAGTGGTGAAGCACATCGCCGACCGGGTCGCGGTCATGTATCTCGGCAAGATCGTTGAGCTGGCGGACAAGAAGACGCTCTACGATACGCCGCGCCACCCCTACACCCAGGCGCTGCTCTCGGCGATCCCGGTGCCCGACCCGTCGGTGAAGACCGAGCGCATGCTGCTGGAAGGCGACGTGCCCAGCCCGATCAACCCGCCGTCCGGCTGCCGCTTCCACACGCGCTGCCCGCATGCGAAGGAGCGCTGCAAGGTCGAGGACCCGGCCTTCCAGGATATCGGCGGGGGCCATCAGGTGGCCTGCCATTTCTGGAACGAGATCGAGGTGCCGAAGGCGGTCAGCGCGATCAAGGCCGGCAATGCGTCGGACCATTACCTGCCGCGGCTGGAAGCCTACCGCAAGGCGACCGAGAAGATGAAGGCAGGGGCTGCGAAGGCCGTCTGACATAAAAGCTGAAGGGGAGGCGAGAATGGCTGATTTCGACCTGGTGATCCGTGGCGGCACGGTGGTCACCGCCTCCGACACGATTGTCTGCGATGTCGGCGTGAAGGATGGCGTCATCGCCGCGCTGGGCAGCAAGCTGGCGAAGGGCGCGAAGGAGATCGACGCCACCGGCAAGCTGGTGCTGCCCGGCGGCATCGACAGCCATGTCCATGTCGACCAGCTCTCCTCCAGCGGCGCCTATACGGCCGACACCTTCCTCAGCGGCACGCGCTCGGCGATGTGCGGCGGCACCACCGGCATCATTCCCTTCGCCGCCCAGTTCAAGGGCCAGAGCCTGCGCAAGACGGTCGAGGATTATCACGCCAAGGCCGATGGCCAGGCGATGACCGACTATGCCTTCCACCTGATCATCTCCGACCCGACGGAGAGCGTCATCGGGCAGGAGCTGCCGGCCCTCATCAAGGATGGCTACACCTCCTTCAAGATTTACCTGACCTATGACGCGCTGAAGCTGAACGACCGGCAGTTCCTGGAAGTGCTGGCCGCCGCCCGGCGCGAGGGTGCGATGGTCATGGTGCATGCCGAGAACCATGACATGATCGCCTGGCTTTCGGAAAAGCTGCTGGAATTCGGCCATACCGCGCCGAAATTCCACCGCGTCGCCCATGCCAACATCGCCGAGGGCGAGGCCACCAACCGCGCTATCGCGCTGGCGGAGCTGGTGGACCAGCCGATCCTGATGGTGCATGTCTCCGCCAAGGAAGCCATCGAGCGCATCCGCGCCGCCAAGGCGCGTGGCGTGAAGGTCTATGCCGAAACCTGCCCGCAATATCTGTTCCTGACCGAGGACGATCTCGACAAGGACGGGTTCGAGGGGGCGAAATGCATGTGCTCCCCGCCGCCGCGCGACAAGGATAACCAGGAGTTCGTCTGGCAGGGGCTGGCCGACGGCACCTTCGACGTCTTCTCCTCCGACCATGCGCCCTACCGCTATGACAGCCCGACGGGCAAGCGCGTCGGCGGCGCCGATACCAGCTTCAAGAAGGTGGCGAACGGCGTGCCCGGTCTGGAAATCCGCATGCCGATGCTGTTCAGCGCCGGCGTGCTGACCGGCCGCATCGACATCAACAAGTTCGTCGCGCTCTGCTGCACCAACCCGGCCAAGATGTACGGCCTCTATCCGCGCAAGGGCACCATCGCGGTCGGCGCCGATGCCGACATCGCGATCTGGGACGCGGAAAAGAAGGTCACCATCTCCATCGACATGCTGCATGACGACATGGACTACACCCCCTATGAGGGGCATGAGGTGACCGGCTGGCCGATCATCAGCATGGTGCGTGGCGCCATCGTCTGGAACGATGGCGAGGTTCTCGCCAAGCCAGGCGACGGCAAGTTCCTGCGCTGCGACGTGCCGGCCACCGCCCGGCCGCGCGGCACCAGCGTTCACGGCTTCAACCCGACTTCGGGCGACTACATCAAGTTCTGACGGAGGAATATAAGAGAATGGCCCGTATCATTACCGCTGCTGCTGCCCAGATGGGCCCGATCGCGCGCGCAGAATCCCGCACCTCCTGCGTCAACCGCATGATCGAGATGATGCGCGAGGCGAAGTCGCGCGGCGTGCGCTACATGGTGTTTCCGGAACTGGCGCTGACCACCTTCTTCCCGCGCTGGTACATGGAGGACTGGAAGGAGGTCGAAACCTTCTTCGAGCGCACCATGCCGACGAAGGAGACGCTGCCGCTGTTCGAGAAGGCGGCGGAATGGGGCATCGGCTTCTATCTGGGCTATGCCGAGCTGACCGAGGATGGCCACCATTACAACACCTCGATCCTGGTGAACGACAAGGGCCGCATCGTCGGCAAGTACCGCAAGGTGCACCTGCCCGGCCATTCCGAGCATGAGCCGCACCGCCCCTGGCAGCATCTGGAAAAGCGCTATTTCGAGCCGGGCGATCTGGGATTCCCGGTCTGGCGCACCATGGGCGCCATCCACGGCATGGCGATCTGCAATGACCGCCGCTGGCCGGAAACCTACCGCTCGATGAGCCTGCAGGGGGCGGAGATCATCTCGCTCGGCTACAACACGCCGGACGAGAACACCTCGGCCTTCGAGCCGAAACATCTGCGCAACTTCCACAACGACCTCGTCGTGCAGGCCAGCGCCTACCAGAATTCCTGCTATGTCATCGCCACCGCGAAGGCCGGCATCGAGGAAGGGGTGGGCATGATCGGCGGCTCGCTGATCGCGCAGCCCTCGGGCGAGATCGTTGCCAAGGCGCAGACGCTGGAGGACGAGCTGGTGGTCGCCGACCTGCGCCTCGACCTGGTGCAGATGGGCAAGGAGACGGTGTTCAACTTCGCCAAGCACCGCCGGATCGAGCATTATGGCCGCATCACCAGCCAGACCGGCGTCGAACTGCCGCCGGCCGGCGAGGTCGAAGGCGAGGACGTGCTGTCCCGCAAGTAAGGGCGTGCCGTTCGTCGGGCCATCATTGTCCTTCGAGACGCATGCTAGCGCATGCTCCTCAGGACGAGGTCATGGTTGGATGACCGGCAGTGCGTTCTGGGGCGGTGCCCCTTGGTGACCTCATGCTGAGGAGCCCTCTCCAAAGTATTTTGGAGAGGGCGTCTCGAAGCATAAGGCGGCATGCTCCACCGGATTTGGGGCGTAGGCGGTTAAGGGTATTTCAGGAGGCACAGCGCCATGAAGATCCTGGTCATCAATCCGAACACCACCCAGTCGATGACCGATACCATCGGCCATGCGGCGGCGCGGGCGGCGTCCCCCGGCACCACCACGGTGACGGTGCAGCCGGACAAGGGGCCGGTCTCCATCGAAAGCCAGTATGACAGCGCCTTCTGCGTGCCCGGCATGCTGGAGATCATCCGGGCGGCGGAGGAAGAGGGCGGCTATGCCGGCTATGTCGTCGCCTGTTTCCGCGATCCGGGGCTGGAGGCGGCGCGCGAGATCGCGACCGGGCCGGTCATCGGCATCTGCGAGGCGGCGATGCACGCGGCCAGCATGCTCGGCAAGGGCTTCACGGTGGTCAGCACGCTGAAGCGCTCCGCCAAGGTGCAGTACGATCTTGCCCGCAAATACGGCTTCATCGACCAGCTAATGAGCGTGCGCGCCGCCGGCGTGCCGGTGCTGGAGCTGGAGGACGCGCATTCCGGCGCCGCCGACAAGGTGAAGGCGGAGACGCTGAAGGCCATTGAGGAGGATGGTGCGGAATGCGTGCTGCTGGGCTGCGCCGGCATGGTCGATCTGGCGCAGCGCCTGACCCAGGAAACCGGCATTCCGGTGATGGACGGCGTCACGGTTGCGGTGAAGATGGTGGAGGCGCTGGCCGGCCTCGGCCTTGGCACCTCGAAGATCGTCTCCTACGCCCAGCCGCGCGAAAAGCCCTATACCGGCGCCTTCGCGGGCAACGCGCCCGGCCCGGTTCGCAAGCGCGCGGCGGAGTAGGCAGGAGGCATTCCTGTGCTTCGAGACGCCACGCCGGTCGCTGTGAGCTAAGGGATCCGGCGGGGCGCCTCGAAGGACAGAAGGGATAAAAGCTCCCCCGTCATTCCCGCCCGTCATCCCGGTTAGGGGAGCGGGAATCCACGGGTCGGCTGTCCCCATTGTCGGTGTAGGCAGCCTAGCGTGGGCCTCCTGGAGGGGGCCCCAGAAGGCGACGCTAAAGTTAACGACGGATCAGGGCGCGGGTTCCAATTCGTGGACCGGAACGACGCGAACGCTGCTGCCATCGGCGGTCAGCGCCAGCCTGCCATGCTTCAGCGCCAGTGCATCCTCGCCGAAAATTTCCCGCCGCCAGCCGCGCAGCGCCGGCGTGTCGGCATTGTCGTCGGCGGCGATGGCTTCCAGGTCGGCGCTGTTGGCGACCAGCTTCTGGGCGGCCTGATGCTCCTCGCAGCGCAGCTTCAGCAGCACCTTCAGCAGTTCCAGGATCGGGCCGCGGCCAGCCGGCAGGTCGGCCTTCTGCGGCAGTTCCGGGCGCTGCTCCTTCGGCAGGTCCAGCCCGCGCTGGGCGGCTTCCAGCAGCTGCCGGCCCATCGGCCCCTCGGCGAAGCCCTTGGAGAGCGCGCGGATCTTCGCCAGCTCGTCGGCATTGTTCGGCACGCGCGCAGCGATCTCCAGCAGCGCCTCGTCGCGCAGCAGCCGGTTGCGCGGCAGGTCGCGCTTGCGTGCCTCGATTTCGCGCCAGGCCGCAATCTCGCGCAGGATCGCCAGGAACTTGGTGCTGTTGGTGCGTGGCTTCAGCCGGCGCCAGCTGTCCATCGGGTCGGCATCGTATGTGGCGGGGTTGCTCAGCACCGCCATTTCCTCGGTCAGCCAGGAGGCGCGGCCGTTCTTCTCCAGCATCGCCGACAGCTTGTCGTAGATGATTCGCAGATGCGTCACGTCGGCCAGCGCATAGTCCAGCTGGTGCGGCGCCAGCGGCCGGTGCGACCAGTCGGTGAAGCGCGAGCTCTTGTCGATGCGGGCATTAACCAGCTTGGTCGCCAGCGTCTCATAGCCGACCGAATCGCCGAAGCCGCAGACCATCGCCGCGACCTGGGTGTCGAACAGCGGCGCAGGCACAACGCCGGTCAGCTGGTAGAAGATCTCGATATCCTGCCGGGCGGCGTGAAACACTTTCAGGATACCGGGATCGGCCAGCAGGTCGAATACCGGCTTCAGGTCGATGCCGGGCGCCAGCGGGTCGATGGCGGCGGCCGTATCGGGGCCGGCGAGCTGGATCAGGCAGAGCTGCGGGTAATAGGTCTTCTCCCGCATGAACTCGGTATCGACAGTGATGTACTCAGCCTTGGCAAGACCGCGGCAGAAGACGTCCAGCGTCTTCGTATCGGTGATGAGTGTCGTCATGCCCGTCTCATAGCATCCGCCGGCGCGCCGGCAAAGGCGTATCAGGCGGCGATGCGGCTCCGGCCACGCTTGCGGTCATACATGCGGCGGTCGGCGCGCTCCAGCAACGCCTCGGGGCTGTCGTCGGGTGAGAAGGCGACCGCGCCGACGCTGGCCGTCACCGAGATCGCGATACCGTCATGGACGATGCTGACCTGCTCCAGCGCCTGCGCGATGTCGCGCACGCGGCGGAAGCCCTGCGTCGCGCTGGTGCGGGTGAGCAGGGCCGCGAACTCGTCGCCGCCCAGCCGGCCGACGCTGTCATGCTGGCGCACCTTGTGCGACAGCAGGCGGGCGATCTCGCACAGCACGGCATTGCCGGCGCTGTGGCCATAGGTGTCGTTGATCTTCTTGAAGTCGTCGATGTCGGCATAGATCAGCACGCCGCCGATGCCGGTGCGCTGTGCCTCGGCCAGCCCGGCGGAAACCTGGCGGTTGAAGCCGCGCCAGTTGAACAGGCCGGTCAGATCGTCGTTCAGGCTCAGCATCTCCAGCCGCTCGATCTCGGCCTGCTGCTTCTTGATGATCTGCTCCGCCTCGGCCAGCGCGAGGGCGAGGCGCAGCACGTCGCTGCGCTTGCTCTCATCCGTCGGCAGTGGCGTGGCGCCCATCAGGCGCGCCGTCTCCGAAAGCCAGCGCTCGATATGGTAGTCGAGCCGCGGCTGCTCCTCACCCCATGCTGCAGGCAGCGGGATCGGCTGGCTGTTCTGCGCGGGCGGCAGGATTGTGACGGTGGCATGCAGGCTCATGGCGAAGTTCCGCTCGTTGAAACGAATGTCCCTCCCTCTGGAGCAATCGCCGTGCCACGTCCTAATTTGTTGATTTAAAGTGTGTATTCAGAAGTTCGGATGATGCTGGGCGGGGGCAGCCCGGCAAAAGCTACCCCCTGCCAGCGGTATTATCGTCCACTCTTGCCTAGGCAACCCGGTCTAGGCGACGCGATCCCTGGGCGGCTTCCCGGCGAAGAAGGCGTCCAGATTGTCGAGCGCCCGGAAGCCCATGGCATCGCGCGTCTCCTTCGTGGCGCTGCCGATATGCGGCAGCAGGAAGCAGTTGGGCAGATCGCGGTAGCCCGGATGGATGGCGGGCTCATTCGCGAACACGTCCAGCCCGGCGGCAGCCAGCTTGCCGGATGTCAGCGCCGCGATCAGCGATTCGTCATGCACGATGCTGCCGCGCGCCGTGTTCACCACCACCGCGCCATCGGGCATGCGGGCGATCCGGTCCGCATTCAGGAAATGATGGGTCTCCTTTGTCGCCGGGCAGTTGATCGACAGGAAATCGGCAACGGTCAGCAATTCCTCCGGGTCTTCGTGGAAGATCGCGCCCTGCTCCAGCTCCGGGGACAGGCGGCTGCGGTTGTTGTAGTGAATCTCCATCTCGAAGCCGCGCGCCCGCTGCGCCACGGCGCGGCCGATCCGGCCCATGCCCAGGATGGCGAGGCGCTTGCCGGTCACATGCACGCCCAGCATGCCGGTCGGTTCCCACCGGCCCCAGCGATCCTCGCGCACCATGCGCTCGCCCTCATAGGCGCGCCGCGCGGCGGCCAGCAGCAACAGCAGGGTGGTGTCCGCCGTGGCGTCGGTCAGCACGTCGGGCGTGTTGGTCACGGCAAGGCCGCGCGCCTTCGCCGCCGCGATGTCGATATGGTCATGCCCGACGGAAAAGGTGGCGACGATCTTTATCTCCGGCGGCAGCTTTTCGATGATGGCGGCGGGCAGCTTCTCGGTGGAGCAGACCAGGATGCCGTCATGGCCGGCGCTCTCCGCCACCAGCCGGGCGCCATCGAATACGCTGTCCGTGGGGTTGAAGGTCGCGTCATAGTCGCGCGCCAGCCGCGCCTCTACGGCGGCGGGCAGCTTGCGGGTGACCAGAATGCGCGGCTTGCCTGCGCTGTTCTGCGGATGGGTCGATGCCATGAAACCTCCTTATTGATGTCGGCAAGCTATTGTCTTTATGGGGTGCCCCTTTGCGGGTGCGCTTGCCTGGCCTCTCCGGCACTATAGCGTGGAGGACACATGGGCAAGCGGCAACCGCCGCATGGATGCCCTGCGTGCCGAAGGAGAAGTGTATGGCTTGGCGATATCGGGTTGGGCTTGTCGTGGCGGCGGTGGCGTTGCTGGGCGCGGGGGCCGCGCAGGCCTATGACGTCGCGCCGCACCGTGCGGTCTATCGCATGGCGCTGGCCAAGGCGGCGTCCGGCAGCGGCATCGCCACGGCGGAAGGTGCGATGGCGCTGGAATGGGGCGAGAGCTGCGAGGGCTGGACGGTCGAGCAGCGCTACCGGCTGAAGCTGGGCTACACCCAGGGCGGCGAATCCGATGTTGCCGTCTCCTTCGCGACCTATGAGGCGAAGGATGGCAGCAGCTACCGCTTCTTCATCGAGCGCGCGCGTCCCGGCAGCATGCCGGAGAATATCAGCGGCAAGGCAGTGCGCGGCCCGGCGGGCGTGCGCGCCGAGTTTGAGGCGCCGGAGCCGGTAAAGCTCGACCTGCCGAAGGACGTGCTGTTCCCGACCCAGCACAGCCTCGCCATCCTCGGTGCCGCCGAAGCCGGGCAAAAATTCCTCAGTGGCATGGTGTTCGACGGCAACGAGGTGGAGGAGGCGACGGAAATCACCGCCGTCATCGGCAAGCAGATTCCCGCCCCCACGGAAGGCGAGGAGCTGCTGCGCCGCCCCTCCTGGCCGGTGCGGCTGGCCTTCTTCGGCCCGGACAATGCGCCGGGCGGCCTGCCGGATTACGAAATGGGCATCCGGCTCTACGACAATGGCATCGTGACCGAGATGAAGCTGGACTATGGCGACTTCGTCGTCGATGCCACCCTCGACAAGCTGGAGAAGCTGCCGAAGCCGGGATGCTGACCCGCGCTTTCGGGCAGTTGTGCGGGCCATCGCCCGCCGCTAGCGTTCTCCCATAAGAAGAAACAAGAGGGAGGGGGCGCATGAGGGTGTGCCGGATGGGCGTGTACCGGTGCCTTATGGTTGCTGGCACTCTGCTGCTGATGGCAGCAGGTTCGGCGGATGCCGGGGGCGATAACGCCGCCAGCGAGGACCGGTTGCGGCTGGACCAGCAGGCCTATGGCCTGCTGCGTTATGAATGGGGCCAGTACGCCCACCTCAACGACATCACGATGCTGCGCGGCGACGTCACCTGCGATGGGCAGGAGGACCGCGTTCTGGGCTGGCTCGACCGGGACAGCCCGGAAGGGCTGTTCTACCGCGTCATGCTGGCGACCGATGCGGTCGGCAAGGACGAAGCCTTCTCGGTGCTGGGCAACATGGCCGCGATGTCGGTCAGCCTGCCGGCGGACCGCAAGGGGGCGGTGCATATGGAAGCCGGCGAGCCGCTGTTTTGTTCGCGTGGCGAACTGCCGGAAGTGACGATCACGCTGGAGTCATACACAAAGGCTGAGGCAGTCGCGCTCACCGGCTTGGGCGATGCCTGCGGCACCACAATCCGCCTCGATGACGGGCTGTGCGATTCGATCCGCCTGTTCTGGCTGCGTCGCCCGCTGGGCCGCCCGGTCGATGGCGAGCGCTTCGTGCTCCACCGCAACTGAGGGCCGGCCGCATGTGGCGCGAAATTCCCTATATGCCGCTGTTCGCCACCCTGTTCGTGCAGGCGCTGGCGACCATGTCAGCCTAT
This sequence comes from Oceanibaculum indicum P24, assembly GCF_000299935.1. NCBI lineage: Bacteria > Pseudomonadati > Pseudomonadota > Alphaproteobacteria > Rhodospirillales > Oceanibaculaceae > Oceanibaculum > Oceanibaculum indicum. The sequence goes on from NZ_AMRL01000007.1 coordinate 80,221, forward strand.
TCCATCCCGGCTGCCGCCCCGGCGATTGCTGCCGATGTCGGCGTCGATGGCGCGCGGGTCGGGCTGTTCATCTCCATCGTCTATGGTGTCGGTATCTTTTCCGCCGTGCTGAGCCCCAGCTTCGTGCACCGCTTCGGTGCGGTCAGGGTCAGCCAGGTCATCCTGGTCTGCACCATCGTCATGCTGCTGACCGCCGCGCTGGGCGGCACGGCGGGCGCCATCGCGCTGTCCGGCGTGCTGCTGGGCTTCGCCTATGGCGCGACAGCACCCTCCAGCTCCCACCTGCTGATCAGCCGCACACCGGTGCGCCTGCGCAACCTCGTCTTCTCGATCCGGCAGATCGGCGTGCCGCTGGGCGGCGTCATGGGCGGGCTGCTGGTACCGCCGCTGGTGCTGGGCTTCGACTGGCAGACAGCACTGCTGGTACAGCTTGGTCCCGCCATCCTGCTGCTGGTGCTGCTGCAGGCGATGCGGCGGGAATACGATGCCGACCGCGACGTGGCGCGCGCGCTGACGCGCGGCAATGCGCTGGCGCCCCTGCGGCTGCTGATCGAGCTGCCGGAGGTGCGCATCCTGTGCATCGCCATGTTCTGCTATGCCGGCGCGCAGCTCTGCTTCATCGCCTTCATGGCGGTGCATCTGACCAGCATGGCGGAGATGAGCCTGATCCGCGCCGGGCAGGCGCTGGCTATGTTCCAGATTGCCGGCGTGATCTCGCGCCCGATCTGGGGCTGGATGGCTGACACTGTGATCTCCGCCCGGCTGCTGCTGGCGCTGCACGGCATCGTCATGGCAGGGGCAGCGGTTGCCGCCGGCCAGTTCGGCGCCGACTGGCCCTATGCGCTGATCCTGCTGGTCTGTGCGGTGGCGGGGGCGACGGCCAGCGGCTTCACCGGCATTGCCTTCGCCGAATATGCACGCATCGGCGGGCCGGGCCGCACGGCGGAATCCAGCGGGCTTGCCGCCTCCATGATGTTCCTCGGCGTGATGTCGATGCCGGCGGTGTTCAGCGTGATGGTCGCCTCAGGCCAGACCTATGGCGTGGCCTATGGCGCGGTCGCCATCGTGACCGGGCTGAGCGGCCTGATGCTGCTGCGCCGGGAATAGCCGGATGAGCAGCGCCATATGCGCGATTTTGCATTTTTCGCGCTGCACAATATTTCGGCATAAAAATTGTGCAGATGCTATATTAGGGTAATATTAGTTCGTAATTTCAACAGGATAAAAAATTTCCAGAAAGACTCGCTCGTCCTGAAAATGTGTTTTAAGCTTACAACTTAGTAAGAAAAAACAACAAGCGAACGACGGAACAGGTGGGCTCTGGATGGTAGAGGCAGCGGTGCCGGATAGGTCGATCTCCGGTGCGAAGACGCAATCGCATTCCCTGTCCATTCGCCGGTTGCGCAAGGTCTATGGCGACCTCGCGGCGGTGGACGATGTCAGCTTCGAGGTGGAGCGCGGCAAGTTCCTGACCCTGCTGGGCCCGTCCGGCTCCGGCAAGACGACGATCCTGATGTCGATCGCCGGCTTTGTGCAGCCCACATCCGGCTCGATCCTGCTGGACGACAAGGACATCACCGCCCTGCCGCCGGACAAGCGGAATTTCGGCATGGTGTTCCAGGGCTATGCCCTGTTCCCGCATATGAGCGTCGAGGACAATATCTGGTTCCCCCTGCGCGTGCGCGGCGTGAAGCGGGCCGAGGCTCAGAAGAGCGTCATGGCCTCGCTGGAGCTGGTGCAGATGGCGCATCTCGCCAAGCGCCTGCCGACCCAGCTGTCGGGCGGCCAGCAGCAGCGCGTGGCACTGGCCCGCGCGCTGGTGTTCCAGCCCGATTTGCTGCTGCTCGACGAGCCCCTGTCGGCGCTGGACAAGAAGCTGCGCGCCGATCTGCAGTGGGAGTTGAAATCCCTGCATAACCGGCTGGGCGCCACCTTCATCTATGTCACGCACGACCAGGAGGAGGCGTTGTCCATGTCGGACGACATCATCATCCTGCGCGACGGAAAGATCGAGCAGATGGGCGGCCCCGGCGAACTGTACGAACGCCCGGCGACCCGCTTCGTCGCCGACTTCCTGGGCAAGAGCAACTTCATCAACGGCACCGTTGCAGGCACTGAGTCCGGCAGCTTCACCTACAAGGCCGGCGATCACGCGCTGGTGCAGGCGGGTGCTGCGGAACCGGCTGGTCCCGGCGGCTCCGTTCTGATCGCGCTGCGCCCGGAGAAGCTGACCGTCAGCCAGGCCGAACCCGCCACGCGCAACCGCGTGCCCGGCACCATCGACGCCTTCAACTATTACGGCGCCAATTATCACTTCCAGGTGCGCACCCAGGCGCTGGGCGATCTGATCGTCACCGCGCCGGCCTGGAAATGCGAGGTCGATCCCGCCATTGGCAACCAGGTCTGGCTGGGCTGGGAACCGGATGCCTCGGTGGTGGTGCGCGACAATTGAGCGACAGGAAAGCCGCCCGGCCAACGGGATGGCGTGACAGGGACAACACGTAAAAGCAGAGGAGACCGGACATGAAATCGCGCAAGGATCTGAGCAAGACGCTCTACGAGAAGGATCTGTACCCGGACGAGCAGTCCTTCGCCGAGGATTGCGCCGCCATTGCCGCCGAGCGGCTGGCGCGCGGCGAGATCGACCGCCGCAGCTTCGTGAAGGCGATGGCGATGCTGGGCCTGGCCCCGGTCGCGCTGAAGCTGGGCACCGGCAGCGCCGCCGCCCAGGCCAAGGAGCTGGTGGTGGTGAACTGGGGCGGCCCGGCGGTCGAGGCCTATGCCAATGCCTGGGGCGTTCCGTTTGAGAAGGCCACCGGCACCAAGGTGGTGATCGACGGCACCGGCCCGCTTGGCTCCAAGATCCGCGCCATGGTCGAAGCCAAGGCCGTGACCTGGGATGTGTGCGACACCGGCACCGGCACCACGCTGGTGCTGCAGACGCATGACGTGCTGGAGCCCATCGACTATTCCATCGTCGACAAGTCGAAGATGGCGCCGGACTTCGCCTATGAGTATGGCTGCGCCAACTACATGTTCAGCTTCGTGCTGGCCTACAACAAGGCAAAGCTCTCCGAGGCGCCGAAGGACTGGAAGGATTTCTGGGACCTGAAGAAGTTCCCTGGTGGCCGCACCCTGCGCAAGCAGCCGAACGGCATGCTGGAGGCCTGTATGCTGGCCGCCGGCAAGTCGCACAAGGACGTCTATCCGATCGACCTGAACCTTGCGATGAGCAAGCTGAAGGAGATCAAGAGCGCTGTCGTCGCCTGGGGTTCCGGCTCGCAGAGCCAGGAGCTGTTCCGCACCGGCGAGGTGGTGATGGGCAACATCTGGCACACCCGCGCCAACCTGCTGACCCGCGACATGGCCGGCGATGTGACCTGGACCTGGAAGGACGGCATCGTCACGGCCGGCATGTGGAACGTGCCGAAGGGCAATCCGGCCGGCAAGGAAACGGCGATGAAGTTCATCGCCTCGGCGCAGGACCCGGCTGGCCAGATCGAGCTGTTCAAGGTCATGGGCAACGGCCCGGCCAACCCGGCCGCCGCCGACATGGTGCCCGCCGACATGAAGCACATCGATCCGGGCCAGCCCGAGAACATGAAGCTGCAGATGATCCAGAGCGGCCCCTGGTATCAGGAGCCGAGCGGCAAGGGCAAGCTGACCAACGACGAGTTGTCGCGCGAGATGTGGCTGGACACGCTGTCCTCGTAAGGACAGCCGGCTGCTTCGTGCCCGGTCGCCCAGAAGCGGCCGGGTTGACCTGACGTAGAAAAGAGAGCATCGGCGGGATTTCGGATGCTGACCTCGCAACGCAATACCTATTGGCTGCTGATCGCGCCCGCGGTCCTGCTGATGCTCATCTTCTATATCTATCCGCTGTTCCAGGTGCTGTGGATCAGCGTGACCGAGCCCTATCCGGGCCTGCAGAATTACGAGGCGCTGCTGACGCGCCCGCTGCTGCACCGCATCTGGCTGACGACGCTGCGCATCTGCGCGATCACCACCATCATTACCGTGGTGCTGGGCTATCTCGTCGCCTACGCGATGGTGCATGTGAAGGAAACCCAGCGTGCCTGGATGATGTTCTGCATCCTGCTGACCTTCTGGCTCAGCGTACTGATCCGCGCCTTCGCCTGGGTCATGCTGCTGCGCAATGAGGGGCTGGCGAATCAGGGGCTGATGGCGCTGGGGCTGATCTCCGAGCCGCTGCCGCTGGTGCGCAACGAATTCGGCGTCATTGTCGGCATGGTGCATTTCATGCTGCCGCTGGCGGTGCTGCCGATCTTCTCCAACATGACCGGTATCGATGCGCGCTATGTCTCGGCGGCGCGCGGGCTGGGTGCGTCGCCCTGGGTTGCCTTCCGGCATATCTACCTGCCGCTCAGCAAGCCGGGGCTGATCGCCGCGACCATCCTGGTGTTCGTGTTCTCGCTGGGCTTCTTCATCACGCCGGCCATCCTGGGTGGCGGCAAGGTGGTGATGATCTCCGAATATATCCGCGTCAGCTTCGAGGAGACGCTGCGCTGGGGGCAGGCGACCATGCTGGCCTCGACGCTGCTGTTCGCGGTGCTGCTGACGCTGGCGCTGGTCGCGCGCTTCGTTGACCTTAAGAAAGTGTTCGGGGCGCGATGATGAAGGGAGATTTCCGCGAGCTTTTCGGGCGGGGCATGGTGCTGGGCGGCGCCTGGACCGTGCTGGCCTTCCTGGTGCTGCCGATGGTGGTGGTGATCCCGGTCTCGATCACCGACCAGTATTATTTGTCGCTGCCGCAGGACGGCGTGTCGCTGCAGCATTACGCCGCCTTCTTCAGCAACGATATCTGGCTGTCCGCGACCGGGCAGAGCATCGTGATCGCGGTCGCCTCCACCCTGGCCGCCGTGGTGCTGGGCACGTTGTGCGCCATCGGCTGCTGGCGGCTGTCTACCAACGCATCGGAGGCGGTGCGCACCTTCATGCTGATCCCGATCATCGTGCCGACCATCGTTCAGGCGCTGGCGATGTACCGGTTCTGGATCGACCTGCGGCTGCTGGATTCCTATCTCGGCGTCATTCTGGCGCATACGCTGGTCGCGATCCCCTATGTGATCATCACCGTGTCTGCCTCGCTGGCGAATTTCGACGTGCGGCTGGAACAGGCGGCGCGCAGCCTGGGCGCCTCGATGAGCGAGACCATCCGCCTGGTGATCGTGCCGCGCATCCTGCCGGGCATGCTGTCGGGGGCGATCTTCGCCTTCACCATCTCCTTCGACGAGATCGTGATGGTGCTGTTCCTGACCAGCCGCAACATCTACACCCTACCGAAGCGCATCTGGGACGGCATCGAGGATCATCTCGACCCCACCATCGCCGCCGTCGCCACGCTTCTCATCATCGTTACGCTGGCGCTGCTGCTGTTCGAGCTGTGGTCGCGCCAGCGCCGGGCCGCGCGCCTGAAGGCGCTGGCTTCAGAGGGCGGGGAATAACACCCGCCAGCAAGCAAAACGCTCCACCATAGGAAGAGGATCGACCCCATGGGTGCCGTCAGCGAGTTCGAATATCGCTACAACATGACGATGAAGATTTTCCACTCGCACGCCGAGCCGGCGTTCGAGACCCCGCAGCAGCAGGAGACGGTGTGGGGGCAGCAATGGGGCTGCGACAATGATGTGGGCCAGCTGCGCAAGGTGCTGATGCACCGGCCGGGCGAGGAGATGAACATCATCGATCCGTCCAAGCGCATCGAGGAGCTGGGCAGCTATGGCGATGTCGAGGGCCAGACCTGGTACTGGCGCGGCGACGTGATCCCCTCGCTGGCGGAACAGCAGGCCCAGCACGACGCGCTGGCCGACACGCTGCGCAAGGAAGGCGTGGAGGTCGTCTATCTGAAGCGCTGCGCGCCGGGCCGGCACAAATCGATCTATACCCGCGATTCGGTGATCGGCGTGAAGGGCGGCGCCATCGTGACGCGCCTGGGGCCGATCGTGCGGCGCGGCGAGGAAGCACCGGCGACCGAGACGCTGGCCTCCATCGGCATGCCGATCCTGCGCACCGTGCACGGCACCGGCCTGATGGAGGGCGGCAGCTTTGCCTGGCTGAAGCCGGGGCTGGCCGCCGTCGGCCGTTCCAACCGGGTGAATGAGGAAGGCACGCGCCAGGTCGAGGAGGTGCTGAAGGCACAGGGCTGCGAGCTGCTGCGCGTGGATTTGACCGGCTACCGCCTGCATATCGACGGCAATCTGGTGATGATCGATGTCGATACCGCGATCATCAACCCGACGCAGCTGCCCTTCTGGTTCCTGGAGAAGCTGAAGGAGCTGGGCATCCGCACCATCGAGGTCAGCCCCGACGATCCGTCGGGCGCGGTCAACTGCATCGCCGTGCGGCCGGGCCGCGTGGTGATGGAGGCGAATTTGTCGCCGCGCACCGCCGACAAGCTGGACAGACTGGGCATCGAGATCGTCGATGTGAAATACGACAAGATCTGGCTGGGCGGCGGCGGCATCCACTGCTCGACCAGCCCGCTGGTCCGCGATTCCATCGGCTGAGGGAGGGCGGCATGACCTTCTCCCTCGTCGCGCGCTGCGGCCGTACCGGCGAAATCGGCGCGGTCATCTCCACCTCCAACCTCGCGGTCGGCAGCCGCTGCGTCTATCTGAAGTCCGGCGTCGGCGGCTTCCTGACCCAGCACCGCACCGACCCAAGGCTGGGGCCGCGCGGCATCGCGCTGTTGCAGGATGGCGCCACCGCCGCCGAGGCGATGGCCGCCGTGGTCGCCAGCACGAAGGATATCGGCTGGCGGCAGCTTGCCTGCGTGGACCGGCATGGCAACACCGCCTTTCACCATGGCGACAAAATCTATTCGATCCGCGCCGAATGCCAGGCGCCGGGCGTCGTCGCCATCGGCAACATCATCGATAATCCCGAGGTGCCGAAGGCGATGGTCGCGGCCTTCACCGCCGACCCGTCGCTGGAGATCGCCGAGCGGCTGCTGCGCGCCATCGAGGCGGGCGAGGCGGCGGGCGGTGAGACTGGCACTGTGCATGCAGCCCAGATGATCGCGGTCGGCGAGAACAGCTTCCCGCTGTTCGACCTGCGCATCGATTATTCGGAGACGCCGCTGCCCGACCTGCGCCGGCTGTGGGAGCGCTATCGGGCAGAGGCAGCGGGCTTCGCCGTGCGCGTGCTGGACCCGGATAGCGTGCCGCCGCAGCAGGATCTGTACGATGCGGCGCAGGCGCGCATGAAGGAGCTGGGAATCAGCTACTCATGACCGGGAAGCTGCCCAACAGCCTGTTCCGCACCGTCGGCACCTATCTCGGCGTGCCGCAGACGCTGGACCTGACCGGTGCGAAGGCGGCGGTGATCGGCCTGCCCTTCGATTGTGGCCGGCACCCACGGCGTGTCGGCGCGCGGCTGGGGCCGGCGGCGATCCGCTATATGTCCACCGACATGGTGCGGCATTACCGGCCCGACGATCCCGGCGATTTCGATCCCGTTCGCGCGCTGGGGCTGGTCGATTGCGGCGATGTGCCGGTGGTCTCGGCGGAGGTCGAATCCTCGGTCGAGACGATGGCCGAGGCAATCTCGGCGGTGGTGGAACGGGGCGTGGTGCCGATCTGCATGGGCGGCGACGGCGTCATCAGCCTGCCGCAGATGCAGGCGCTCAGCCGGAAATATCCCGACCTGTGCGTGCTGCATTTCGATTCCCACACCGACGCCTATCCCGAAGCCGGTAACGAGAGCGAGATCAACCCCGCCACCACCTTCGCCTATGCGGTGCAGAAGGGCTATGTCGATGCCAGCCGGTCGATCCATTTCGGCCTGCGCGGCTTCACCTATGTGCCGCGCGTGTTCGACTACACGCAGGGGCTGGGCTATCAGACCATCCCCATCGAGGCGCTGGAAAGCGAGGGCGTGGCCGGTCTTGCGAAGCGCTTTAAGGAGACGGTTGGCGACCGCCCGGTCTTCCTGTGCTTCGACATGGATTTCTTCGATCCCTCGGCGGCCCCCGGGGTCTTCACCCCGGCCTGGGGCGGGGCGACGGCGCGCGAGGGGCTGGCGCTGTTGCGCGCGCTGAAGGGCATCAATTTCGTCGGCTTCGACGTGAACACGCTGACTCCCGGCGCTGACCTGAAGGGCCAGACCGCCTGGCTCGCCGCCACGGTTATGCTGGAATTCTGCTACCTCGCCTGCGACTCCCTGGGTCTGACCCCGAAGGGTGAGGCAGCGTATTAGCGGCGGGCGCCGTTAGAGCCCGCCATGCACCAGCCGGCCGCCCAGCAGGGTGGCGGTCACGCCGACCTCGCGGATTTCCTCCACCGGGATGCTGAAATAATCACGGTCCAGTACGGCGATATCGGCCAGCTTGCCGAGCTCCAGCGATCCCTTTACAGCTTCCTCGCGGCCTGACCACGCCCCCAGAATCGTATAGGCGCGCAGGGCTTCCTCCGCCGTCACCGCCTCGGCCTCGTCCAGCGAGGCGCCGGTCTGCGCCTTGCGCGTCACCATCGACCACAAGGCGAAGAAGGGGTTGGGGTCGCACACCATGGCGTCGGAATGGCCGGGGGCGGGGATGCCGGCATCGATCAGGCTGCGGTGCGGCCACATCCAGCGCATCGCCGCCTCGCCGCGATTGGCGCGGTAGGCCTCGCCCAGATCGTACATGAAGCCGGTGGCGGAACTGTCCACCGCGCCGACCCGCTTCAGCCGTTCCAGGATCGGCGGGGTGACGTAGCAGCAATGCTCGACCCGCATGCGGTGGTCCGCCACCGGATGGGCGGCGAGGCAATGCTCGATCACGTCCAGCGCGAAGTCGATCCCGCGGTCGCCCACGCCCTCGATCATCACCTGCAGCCCGCCCTTGTGCGCGGCCAGCGCGCGGGATTTCAGGTCCTCCAGCTCGTAGAGCAGCATGCCGGTGTTCGGCTCGGGCTCGCCCTCGATGCGCTTGCCGACATAGGGCTCGTAATAGGCGGCGGTGCGGCCGGAGGTGGAGCAGTCTGGGCACCATTCGACGCCGATGATGCGCACCATGTCATCGCCGAAGCCGGAGCGAATGCCGGCCTTCACATAGGATTCCACCAGCCCGTCCTCGCGGCCCGAGACGATGATGCCGACGCGCATGCGCAGCCGCTCCTGCTGGCGCAGCAGCTGATAGGCCTGGATCGAGCGGCTGCCGGCCAGCGAGTTATAGACGGTCGTGATGCCATGACGCGCCCAGTCGTCGAACACTTTCTCCAGCCCGTCGGCAAGGCGGGCGGGCGTGTCGGCGCCGTGGATCACATCGAGGAACATATGTACCGCCGTCTCGCGCATCAGGCCGGTCAGCTCCCCGGTCTCGGGGTGATGGTCGAAGCGGCCGAAGGCGGGGTCGGGCGTGTCGCGGTCGATGCCCAGTTCTCGGAAGGCGCGGGAATTGGCGAGGCCGATATGGCCGTCGGTGCGCAGGATGAAGAGCGGCCGGCCCTGGCCTGCCGCGTCCAGCTCCGCCAGCGTGGGATAGCCGCCGGACTTGTTCTCGTTCAGCCGGTAGGCGACAACCCAGTCGTCCGTGCCGCGGGCGGCGGCGACATCGGTGAGCCGCGCGAGCAGGGCGGCGCGCGACTGGATGCGGTTCGGGCCGACATCCTCCCACCCGGCGAGGCGGGCGGCGTAGCTGTCGGGGTGGCAGTGGCTGTCCACGATGCCGGGAATGGCGGTGCGGCCGCCAAGGTCCATCACCTTTGTCTCCGGACCGGCCAGCCCGTCCAGATCACCCTCGCTGCCGACCGCCAGGATACGCCCGTCGCGGATGGCGAGCGCGCTGGCGACGCGGCTGTGCGCGTCCAGCGTATGAATGCGCCCGTTGCGCAGGATCAGGTCGGCGGCCAGTCGCGGCATGGTTCTCTCCCCCCCGGTTCAAGGCCGGCCAAGCTTGGCAGGATTTGTCAGGAGAGAAAACAGGTTTGCGGCCTGAAAGAAGGTTCGTACCGGGTGGTTGACGCTGCCGCCGGCACTGTGCACATTAGAGGCATGATTATTCACGCGGCAGCCCTTCTACGACTTCTAGGCCCGACCTCCTGAGGGAGGCGGGATAACGCGCGTCGTCGATCTGTCCGTTGCTGCCGGTGAAATCATGTCCACCGTTTCGTTTTCTGAATGTTTCTGCCTGTTCACGGACGCCTGCCTCAAAGGGTGGCCTGCGAAGGAGCGACTGCGCGGCGGTCGTCGGGCCTGACGGCAGCCCGGCGGCCGTATCCCTGCCGCATCGCCCTTTCAAGACAAGAAGATAATCCGGAGTCGCTCCCATGTTGCAGAACCCTGAAACCAAGTACCGCCGCTTCACCACGGTCGATCTGCCTGACCGTACCTGGCCGTCGAAGCGCATCGAGAAGGCGCCGATCTGGCTGTCCACCGATCTGCGCGACGGCAACCAGTCGCTGATCGACCCGATGGATGGCGAGAAGAAGCGCCGCTTCTTCGACCTGCTGGTGGCATCCGGCTTCAAGCAGATCGAGGTCGGCTTTCCCTCGGCCTCGCAGACCGAGTTCGATTTCATCCGCAGCCTGATCGAGGAAAACCGCATCCCCGACGACGTCACCATCCAGGTCCTGACGCAGTCGCGCGAGGATCTGATCCGCCGCAGCTTTGAATCGCTGAAGGGGGCGAAGCAGGCCATCGTGCATCTGTACAACGCCACCTCGCCCAGCTTCCGCCGCACCGTGTTCAACATGGAAAAGGCAGATGTGGTGAAGCTGGCGGTGGCGGGGGCGAAGCTGTTCGTCGAGGAAGCGGCGAAGCAGCCGGGCACCAAATGGACCTTCCAGTATTCGCCAGAAACTTTTTCCGCCACCGAGCCGGACTTCGCGGTCGAGGTGTGCGAGGCGGTGCTGGATGTCTGGCAGCCGACGCCGGAGAACCCGGCCATCCTGAACCTGCCAGCGACGGTGGAGGTGGCGGGCCCCAACATCTATGCCGACCAGATCGAATATTTCTGCCGCAACATCTCGCGCCGCGATTCGGTGATCGTCAGCGTGCATCCGCATAATGACCGGGGGACCGGCGTGGCGGCGGCGGAATTCTCGGTGATGGCCGGCGCCGACCGAATCGAGGGCTGCCTGTTCGGCAATGGCGAGCGCACCGGCAATGTCGATCTGGTGACGCTGGCGCTGAACCTCTACACCCAGGGCATTAATCCGGGGCTGGATTTCTCCGACATGCGTAACGTCGTGCGCACGGTGGAGTACTGCAACCAGCTGCCGGTGCATCCGCGCCATCCCTATGCGGGCGAACTGGTGTTCACCGCCTTTTCCGGCTCGCATCAGGACGCCATCAAGAAGGGTTTTGCGGCGCAGTCGAAGCGCAATGACGAGTACTGGGACGTGCCCTACCTGCCGATCGACCCGGCGGATGTCGGCTGCTCATACGAGGCGGTGATCCGGGTGAACAGCCAGTCCGGCAAGGGCGGTGTCGCCTGGGTGCTGGAACAGGACAAGGGGTTGCAGCTGCCGCGCCGCATGCAGATCGACTTCTCCCGCAAGGTGCAGGAGATTTCCGACCGCACCGGCAAGGAGATCACGGCGGGCGCGATCTGGGAGGCGTTTGAGGAATCCTACTGCCTGGCCGGGGCGCAGCGCTTCGACCTGATTGAATATGACGATACCGGCGCACGCAAGCCGGGGCAGGACCGGGTGTTCGTCGGCCGCATCACGGTGGACGGCAAGGAACGCTCGATCAGCGGCAAGGGCAATGGCCTGATTTCCGGCCTGCTGGAGGCGCTGAAGGCCGATTGCGGCATGGAGCTGGAGGTGCTGGACTATCACGAGCATGCGCTGCGCAAGGGCTCCGACGCGCAGGCCGCCGCCTATGTCGAATGCCGCACGGCAGACGGGCGCACCCTGTTCGGTGTGGGCATCGATGCCGATGTCGCCATCGCCTCGGTGAAGGCGGTCTTGAGCGCCGCCAACGTCGCCTCGAAGGGGTGATTGGCCCCGACGGTCTTTATCTTCTCTGACTGTCACCCCCGGGCTTGTCCCGGGGGTCCATGTTTCAGCTCACTGGAACAAGGACGAAGCAAGCTGATGCCTGGATTCCCGGGACAAGCCCGGGAATGACGGTAGAGGAAAGTCGGTGTTTTCTTGCCCTTCTTACGCGCTCTGGCGCCGGGAGCGGCCGGCGGTGGCGATGCGGGCCAGCGGCTTCAGCCAGGCCGGCCGCCAGGTCAGTGTTGCGACCGTCGCCAACCCGCCGATGCTGAGCCCCACCACCCACAGGATGCTGCCGAAGCTGGCGCCGTCGCGTTCCAGCGACAGGGCAAGCGCCAGCGCCAGCAGCCCGTAGCCGGCAAGGCGCAGCGGCAGGGTCCGACCAGCCGGGACATGGCGCTGGCCGGTCACGCGCTCCCAGTTCTTCTCCTGGCTCAAGGCCAGCAGATCGAAGCCCAGATAGCTGGTCCCCAGGATAAGGGCGAGCAGGAGCGCCTCAGGCATGCTGTTGCTCCGGCTTGTCGGCACGGATCGGGCGGGCAGGGCGTGCCACCGCCTGTGCTGTGCTCTGCCGGCGCTGCAGCCGGATGGCCGTGGCCAGCGCGATGGCGCCGCCCGCCAGCATCACCGCATCCATGCCGAACACCGGCCAGTTGCCCTCCATCAGGGTGCGCAGCATATGGTCGCCGGTGGTGATGGCGTTCAGCAGCACGGCCAGCAGGGCGGCCGCGGCAATGGCGTAGCATTGCTCGATCCAGCCGCGCCGTGTGCGGAGCCAGGCATGCGCGAAACTCAGCACCCAGATCGCGTAGAAGGCCCAGAACTCGATATCGTCACGATGTTCCGGCCCCAGCGGCAGGACCCGGTTAACGATGAAGAAGCCCAGCGTGGCGAAGATGATGCCGGTGGTGCTGCCGATGGTCAGTCCCTCGACGATGCGCACGCCGCGCAAACCCTGATGGGTGTGGCGCTTGCGCCGCGATTCCAGCCAGAACAGGAAGCCGGTGACGATCAGCACGCAGCCCGACAGGCCGAGCGCAAAATAGACCCAGCGCAGCGTCCAGTGCTTGAACTGGATGAAATGCAGGCCGGAGATGAAGCGCTGAGCGTTCAGGACCGGTTCGCCGACATGGCGGTGCAGCACCGCGCCGCTGGCAGCATCGAAATACACCCGGTCCATCGACATGGTGACCTTGTTTTCGTAGGACTGCCGCATCTCGACAAAGCCATTGGCATCGCCCGGATGGTGGATACGCACGAAGTAGGGTTTGGTGCCATCGCCCCACAGCCGCATCGCCTCCGCCGCCATTGCATCCAGCGATCCGATGCTGCCCGGCTGGCCTGCTTTGTCCCGCGTATAGCTGCCGAAAGCCTCCTTGAAGAAGAGCTGGCTGTCGCGCTCATAGGGGATGTTCGGCGTGGTCGGAAAATAGATCGTGATGAAGATGACGAGGCCCGACAGGGTGATGAGGAAATGGAAGGGCAGGGCCAGCACGCCAGTGACATTGTGCAGGTCCAGCGCCACGCGCGGCGTCTTCTTGTCGGTGCGGAAGGTGAAGAAGTCCCTGAAGATCTTCACATGCACGATCACGCCGGAGACCAGCAGCGCCATCATCGCCATGCCGGCGAGGCCGACCAGCCAGTAGCCGACGCCGCCCGCGCGCAGGTGCAGGCTGTAATGGAACGGGAAGATGAAGCCGGTGCCGCCCCGCGTGCCGGCTTCGGGCAGCACTTCCCCTGTCGCGGGATTGATGAACTTGCTCTTGAAGCCGTCCTTGCCGCGATAACCGACCCGGGCCGTTGGCGCGCGTTCGGCGGGCAGAACGATGAAGGCGTTGCGCACGCCCTCTTCCATATCGGACAGCAGGATGTCGCGTAGCGCGTCCAGCTTCACCGGTGCCTCCATCGGCGCGAGGCGCGTCATCGGCATCATCCAGCGGTCGATCTCGCGGTCGAACACGCTGAGCGTGCCCATCCAGAAGATCGCGAACAGCAGCGCGCCAATCACCACACCCGCCCAGGTGTGCAGCCAGTTCATCGAGGCGCGGAAGCCCTGTTCCATCTTGGTCGTTCCTTTTGCTGGCGTCAGGACATGTGTGTCAGGACAGGGCTGGCGGCGCCATGGACAGCCAATAGACCAGCCCCTGGCCGACAGCGGTGCCGCCCAGCGTCACCGCCAGCAGTCGCGGCAGGCTGCGCTCGGCAAAGGCCCAGATCAGCACCAGCAGGTAGATGATGAAGCCCAGCATCGACATCAGCACCACGGCCTCGCTGCGGTCCATGCCGAGGCCGGCCAGTCCGGCCGCCCCCAGCGCGGTAAGGGCGGCGCTGAGGAAATAGCCGCCGACAACGATCGACAGCAGCCGGAAGGCCAGCACCAGCCCGGCGCGGAGTTTCCGGGCTCTGTTATGGCTGGTCGTGGTTGCGGCCATCGCGGTCATGCCGGCCTCAGTTCGGCTTGGCGGCCGGCGGGGCGGCGGGCGACTCCAGCCCCTCGGTCGTGGTGAAGGACAGGCTGGTTACGTAAGAGGCGGCGTCATAGCTCTCGGCGCCGCGCTTGCCCGGTGTCTCGTCCTTGTGCTTGGTCTCGATGACGTAAGGACCCTTCCAGGGGAAGGTGGCGGCGAAGGTGCCGTCCTCGCCGGTCCTGCGGGTCAGGGCCCAGCCGGACAGGGCGACGATCTCGACCTCGGCCTTGGGCAGCGGCTTGCCCTTGTAGGTAACCTGGAACTCCACCTTGCCATCCAGCATCTTGCCGGTCGGCACGATGTCCAGCGCCAGGCTGGGCTGCAGGGCATCGAAGCCGGAGATATAGCGCGCGGCCGGCGTCCAGACGGTACGCACCGTCTTGCCGTCATTCTTGCGCTCGAAGGCGGGGTAGTCGGTGACCGCGGCGGTGATGCTCTCGCCCTTGCCGGCCGTGCCGTCCAGCGTGATGGACTTCTCGCCCTTGGCGGCGCTCAGCGGCTTCGTGCCGTCCTTGCCGGCAAGCGCTGCCTGCGGCACCGGCATGCGGTCCAGCAAGCCCGGTGAGATTTCGCGCAGATTGTAGCCGAACTCGCCGAAATAGAAGCTGGCCTTCCCGTTCTGCTGCTCGATCCAGACCTGATGGGCGGCAGCGCTGCCGGCGGAGAGCGTGACGGCAAGGAAAGCGGCGGCCAGGCGCGGCAAGGGGAAAAAGCGCATGAGGGTTCCTTATTTGCGAATAAGTATCAGTGGAGCTTATCACGCTCCTTATAATCGCAATCGAGAATGATCCTCAATAACATATCGCCTAGGGTAACGCTGCGGACCGGGTTTTCGATGCCTTTCTTGCGGTGCTGCGGATAAGTGTGCATATCATCGCTATCTAAAGTGGAAATCGCGGCGGAATGATCGCGAGCCAGGATTTATGAGGGATATGCCGGTCGGGACGGGCGATATCGATGTGCCGCATGCCAAGTTGCGGGCGCTGCACGATTTCTGGCGCCAGCGCGCGGGCGAACGGCCCTTGCCGTCGCGTCTGGATTTCCTGCCGGAGGAATTCGCGCCCTGGATGGGGCACATCGCCATCGCCGATGTGAAGCACCCGTCGCTGGAAATGACCTTCGGCCTGTTCGGCGCGGCCTTTGTCTATGTGAACAACATGGACCTGACCGGCCGCCCGGTGGCGGAACTGCCGGCGCTGGTCAGCGCGATGATTCTGGCCGATTATCGCGGCTGCGTCGAAAGCCGGCAGCCGCTCTATACCTGCCGGCAGAGTGTCAACCGCGACTGGACGCATATCCACCGCATCGTGCTGCCGTGCTCCTCGAACGGGGAACAGGTGGATAAGCTGATCGTGGGGCTCTACACCGAGGGCGGCAAGAGCCCCTTCTCAGGCTAGAGCTTCAGAATCTCGCCCTCGCGGGCGGAGAACACGGCGTTCGCCTCCGCTGCCTGAGCGTCGTCGAAGCAGACCTTGCCCTGAAAGCCGATGCGCCGGACCATGTCGCAGGCTTCGCCCCAGCCCGGCCGGCCGGGCGGAAACTGACCGCCATCGAACGGGCCGGACAATCCTGCGGCGCGGGCCGCCAGCACCAGCATGCGGCGCGGCAGCGACAGCGCCTCCGGGTCCAGCGTGGCGCGGCTGACCGGACTGCCGATATCGGCCACGAAGTCGGAGGCGCCGATGCCCAGCGTCAGCATGCGCGGCGTGGCGCGGGCGAGGTTCGCCGCCTCCAGCGCGCCGAGGCAGCTTTCCACCAGCCCAATGATCTTCGTGCGGCCGACCTCAATGCCCAGCGCCTTTTCCTTCTCGGTCAGGCGGCGGTCGATATCCTGCAGATCGGCAGCGCGTTCGGCCTTCGGCAGGATCACAGCGCCGATGCCGGGGCCGAAGCACTCCAGATCCTCCGGGATCATGCCGCTGTCGGCCTTGTTCACGCGCAGCGCCACCAGCGGCGGCCAGTCCTTTTTGGCAAGCGCGGTCGCCTTCACGCGGGCAGCCGGCTTGTCGGCCAGCGGCACGCCATCCTCCAGATCCAGCATCACCACATCGGCAGGGGTGTTGGCGAATACGCTCTCCAGATTGTCGCGGTGCGCCGGGGCGTAGAGGATCGAGCGGTACCAGCCATCTTTACGGAACATTGTGTCTGTCCTCAGTTCTTGTGGGAGGCCGGGCGCATGTCGTGCGCTTCCATGGCGCGAACCAGGCCGGCGACGATGGCATTGGTCGGGGTCGGCACGCCCAGCTTGGCGCCTTCGTCGGCGACCGCGCCGTTCAGGAAGTCGATCTCGCCCTGCCGGCCGGCCAGCCGGTCCAGCAGCAGCGAGGGCTTTGCGCCGGGAATGGCGGAACCGAACTTGTGCACATAGGCGACCGGATCGTCGAAGCTGAGGGCAATACCGCGCGCCCTGGCGACGGCGAACGCCTCCGACGCGCAGGATGAGGCCACACGCCAGGCTTCCGGCGTCTCCATCACCTGGCCGATGGTCAGGCCGGTGATGCCGCACACCGCGCTGTAGGTGACGTTGCAGATCAGCTTAGACCAGATCATCGACTGGATGTCAGGGGCGGCCTCGGCGCGGAAGCCGGCCTCGGCCCAGAGTTTGGCGACGGTCTCGGCGGCGGGCTGCGCGTCGGGCACGGTGGCGCCGATCTTCACGATCTCGAAGCCGTTATGATGCACATGGCCGGGAGTGGGGATGGTGGCGCCGAAACCGCCGGCGATGCCCAGCAGCAGCCGGTCCTTGGATACGGTCTTCACCAGAATGTCGTAGGCACCGAGGCCGTTCTGGATGGAGAGCACGAGCGTTTCCGGGCCGATCATCGGCCTGGCCCCGGTCAGCGCCGATTCGATGTCGCGGGTCTTGGTGGCGACGATCACCAGTTCGCACATCCCGACCTCCGCCGGATCGGTGGTCGCCTTGGAGGGCGACAGCCAGTCGCCGCTGGCCCCGGTGACCTTCAGCCCGTTGGCGCGGATCGCGTCGATATGCTCCTTCCAGCGGTCCACCAGCCAGACATCATTGTCGCCGGCGCGGGCCAGGATGGCGCCATAGACGGAGCCCATGGCCCCGGCGCCCAGAATGGCGATCTTCATCGGTGTTTCCTCTCAGGCTTCTTGTTTATTCCGGCACGGCTGCCGACCGCATACGCCGATCCAGCCGAAGATGCAGCGCAAGGCCGAGGCCGGCAAGCGCGAGGCCGATCAGGTCGGTCTTCCAGTCCGGCTCGATCAGCGCCAGTGCGCCCGCCGCTATCAGGATGCGCGGCAGCCAGGAGACCGCCCCCCGGCAATGGCCGATGGCGGCAATGGAGATGCCGGCAATGCCGATGGTGGCGGAGACCAGCGCCGTGGCGATGGCCGACGGGTCGCCCTGCAGCGTCAACTCCGGGTTCATGATGAACAGGAAGGGGATCAGGAACAGGCTGCAGGCCAGCGTCATGGCGAAGGCGGCGGTGCCCATGACAGTGCCGCCGCTGATCGCCACGGCGGCGAACACGCCGGCCGCCACCGGCGGGGTGATCGCCGACACGCTGGCGAAGAAATACAAGAACAGATGCGCCGGCAGCAGGTCGAAGCCCAGATTGATCAGCGGTGCCGCCAGCACCGCAGCCCCCACCGCATAGGCCGCCGGGGTCGGCATGCCCATGCCCAGGATGATGGCGATCACCATGGTCAGCACGAGGGAGAGCAGCACATTGCCCTGGCCGATGCTGACGATCATCTGCGAGAAGGTGACGCCGAGGCCGGTCAGGTTGATCAGCGAGACGATGATCTGCGCCGCCGCGATGATCATGGCGATGAAGACGACGCCGCGCGCCGCGTCATACAGCCCGTCGCGGATCGAGCGCGCCATGCTGGCGATGCGCTGCGGCGTCGGCTCGATCGAGGCGGCGTCGGCGACCGGGACCTGCTCCGCCGTCGTGCGGATCGTCGGCGCCGGGCGGGCATGCAGCAGGATGCCGGCCAGCATCATCGCGACAATGGCGATGATCGCCCAGAACACCGCCAGCTGGATCGTGTACTGGTTCACGATGAAGTAGATCAGGATGCCGATGGGGATCAGCAGGCTGGCCAGCGGGAAGGGCGCGAAGGCCTCCCGCGCGCTGGGGATCAGCTCCGCCGGCAGCGGCTTCAGGTCATATTTCAGGGCGTAGAGATAGACGCCGATCAGCAGCGCCAGGAAGAACAGCAGCGAGGGCACCAGCGCCGCCGTCACCACCTGCAGGTAGGCCACGCCCAGCAACTCCGCCATCAGGAAGGCGCCCGGCCCCATTACCGGCGGCATGATCTGGCCGCCGGTCGAGGCCACCGCCTCGATGGCGCCGGCCAGGTTGCGTCGGAAACCCAGCCGCTTCATCAGCGGGATGGTCAGCACGCCGGTGCTGGTCACATTTGCGACGGTGCTGCCATTCACCATGCCCATGAAGGCGCTGCCGAACACGGCCACCATGCCGGCCCCGCCGCGGATACGGCCACCGATGCGCATGGCGATCAGGATGAAGACCTGCCCGGCGCCGCTGCTGTTCAGCAGCGCGCCCAGGATCAGGAACAAAGTGACGACGGTCGCCGAAATGCCCATCAGCGGGCCGAGCAACCCGTTCTCGCCCAGATAGAAGGCATAGATCAGCCGGTCGATTGACAGGCCGCGATGGCCGAGCGGTCCGGGGATATAGCCGCCGAAATAGGCATAGAGGTAGAAGGCGAGGATCAGGCCGACGAACAGCCAGCCGAGCGCCCGGCGTACGCCTTCCAGCACCAGCAGCAGCAGCGCCAGGCCGAACAGCTTCTCCAGCGTCTCGTTGGTGAACCAGGTGCTCTCGACGATGGTGTCGTAGTTCCAGACGATATAGCCCAGCACCACGACGCTGAGGCCGGCCAGGATCAGGTCGCCGAACCGGAGCAGGGCTGAGTCGCGCCGCGCCCCCGGATAGAGCAGGAAGACCAGGGCCAGCGCGCCGCCCAGATGGATCGCGCGCTGCTGGTAGTTCGGCAGGGTGCCGATGCCGGCTGTCACGACATGGAACAGGACCCACAGGATCGCTGCGGTCATCAGGGCCGCGCCGATGATACCGCCATAGCTGCGGTAGGCGCTTTCTCTCTCTTCTGGTTCCATGGGAGGGCTGGAATTCTGGTGTTCGGAAAAAGAGGGACCGCCGACGCGGAACGTCGGCGGCCAAGTTTGGGTTGGACGGGAAACGGCGTTACTTGGCCATCAGCCGGTCGGGCACGGCGATGCCCTTTTCCTTGTAGAAGCGCGCGACGCCGGGATGCAGCGGCGCGACCGAGGCTTCCAGCGTCAGCTCCTGCGGGTTGGCGCGGTCGGCGGCGGGATAGCCGGCCTTGGCCGCCGCCATGCCGTCGGCGGAGAAGATGCGCTTGGCGATCTCGTAGGCCACAGCTTCCGGCAGGGCATCGGTGGTGTTGATGCCGATGGCGGTCTGCACCGTCACCAGCTCCGCCGGCTGGGCGCCGTAATTCTCGCCGGGGCGGCTCTTGGCGACGCTGAAATAGGGATATTCGGCGGCGATCTTCTTGGCCTGCTCCTCAGTCATCGGCAGCAGCTTGATCGGCCGCGAGGCGTGCGCCTGCTGGATGTAGCCATCGGGGTGCAGGCCGGCCTTCATGAAGCCGACGATGCGGCGGTTCTGATAGGCGTCCAGCGCGTCGGACCCGCCGGCGCGGTGCAGCTCGGCATTGATGCCCAGCAGCTGCAGGATGGCCTCGGCCTGCTTCTCGGTGGCCGAACCGCGGCCGCCCGGGTTGAACTGCTTGCCGGCCAGGTCGGCCAGGCTGTTCACGCCGGAATCGGCGGACACCACCCAGTTGGCCGGCAGCGGCGCGAAGTAGTAGAGCGTGCGCAGCTTGGCGCCATCCTTGCCCTTCATCGTCGCGAAATCGCTGGAGGTGACGGCGATGCCCATATCGACCTCGCCGCGCATCAGCGCGGTGGTGGAGGCCGAGGCGCCGCCCAGCTCCTGCACGCTGATGTTCACGCCCGGCACCGCCTTGTTCCAGTCGGAGACGACGGCGACCTGATAGGCGTAGAAGGCGGAATTGCCGTGCGTGCCGCCCATGGCCAGGCGCTGCTGTGCGCTGGCGGCGCCGGCGGTCAGGCCCAGCGCCACGGCAACGCCGAGAACGGACGCAATGCGACCGTGGAGTGCGGTGATCTTCATTTTCTTCCCCCCAAAAGGCAGGTCGTTGCGGAACCCGTTGCCGCGTTCGCCGGCCTGCCCGATCGTGTCGGATTGATTGATGTCGGCCCGCGTTGGAGCCAGACCGTATGATCGCGGCAACGATAGTCAAGTTTTCGACATGGTGAAACATTTTTCTGTCATTAGAAAACCGTTGAGTGGGTAATAATGTTTCGCGACGGGTGCGGGGCCGCTGGAATCTGGATTTTCCGGGGCCGGCGATGTCATAGTCCGGCATCGATAAAGAGGCGGGCGGAACAAGCCTGTCAGGCAGGGCTGGGTAACAGGGTTGGGTATTGGGGGACGCATGGCCGGTCAGGATGCCGTGAAGACGGCGGCGCGCACGCTGGATCTGCTGGAGGTTTTCGCGAAGGCGCGCGGTCCGCTGTCGCTGACGGAAATCGCCCAGCGCATCAACACGCCGATCAGCAGCTGCCATTCGCTGGTCCGAACGCTGCAGGCGCGCGGCTATGTTTATGTGCTGGACAGCCGCAAGCGGGTCTATCCGACCAAGCGGCTGCTGGCGGTCGCCAGCGCCATTGCCCGGCACGATCCGCTGCTGGAGAAGCTGGCCCCGATCCTGGAGGATCTGCGCCGCGATACCGGCGAGACCGTGCTGCTGGGCAAGCGGCAGGACGATCATGTCACCTATCTGGAGGTGATCGAGGGCACCCATATCGTGCGCTACACCTCCAGCCCCGGCGACACCAAGCCGCTGCATTCCAGCACCATCGGCAAGGCGACGCTGGGCCTGATGGAACCAGCCGACCGGGCAGCGATGGTCACCCGTATCGAATTGCCGCGCGTCACCCCCAACACGGTGACCGACCGTGCGGCGCTGCTGGAGGAGATCGAGCGTTCCGCCGCCCGCGGCTGGTACGAGACACGCGGCGAGAACATCGCCGACGTCATGGCGATCTCGGTCTCCTTCCGCATTCTCGACGAAGGGCTGGGCGTGGCGCTGGCCGGCCCGATCTCCCGCATGACGGAGAATTTCGACGCCTATCTCGCCCGGCTGAAACAGGCGCAGGCAGCGTTCGAGGCGCTGAACGCGGCGTTCGAGGGGCGGTAGTGCGGAGAATTAGCTAGCAATTAGCGTGCTTTTCACTCCGGCCGTCATTCCCGGGCTTGTCCCGGGAACCTAGGCCTCGGCTTGCTTCGGCCTCGCCTGAGTAAGCTGAACCCTAGACCCTCGCAACAAGTGCGGGGGTGACGGAAGGAGGAGAGGGACCGACATCACGACGCTCTCTAACTTCTTGCATGTTTCGGTATGACGAAATAGCTTTCGGAATATCGAAAATCAGAAACGCAAGAAATTCTGCGGAGGAATCCTGCCGTGGCCCAGCTCCAGCCCAAAGCCCAACCCAAGCCCGTCTTCCATCCTCAGCTCGACATCCGCAAGATCGCCGGTGCCTGCGGTGCCGAAATCCTGGGCATTGATCTGTCGGTCGCCCCGGATGCCGAAACGGTGGCGGCGCTGCGCCAGGCCTTCCTCGACCATCAGGTGATCTTCTTCCGCGACCACGACCTGACGCCGGCGCAATTCCTGCAAATGGCGAAGCTCTTTGGCCAGCCCATCGAATATCCCTTCGTGACGGGGCTGGACGGCTTTCCGGAGATCATCCAGGTCGCCAAGCTGGAGCATGAGAAGAGCAATTTCGGCGGTATCTGGCACGCCGACACGACCTATCTGGAACGCCCGCCGATGGGCACCATGCTGATTGCGCGCGAGCTGCCGCCCTATGGCGGCGACACGCTGTTCGCCAACCAGTACATGGCTTATGAGGCGCTGTCGGACGGCATGAAGGCGCTGCTGGACGGGCTGATCGCCATCAACAGCTCGGCCAAGGCGGACGTCACTAAGACCCGCGAGGACCGGATCAAGGACAGCGGCTCGAAAGAAGCCGGCAAGACCTATCTGTCGGAGCATCCGGCGGTGCGCACCCATCCGGAGACCGGGCGCAAGGCGCTCTATGTGAATGTCGCGCACACCGTCGCCTTCAAGGGCATGACGGAGGAGGAGAGCGCGCCGATCCTGAATTTCCTGTTCCAGCATCAGGTGAAGCCGGAATTCACCTGCCGCTTTGTCTGGCGGCCGGGCTCCATCGCCTTCTGGGACAATCGCTGCGTCCAGCACAATCCGGTGAATGATTATCACGGCTTCCGCCGCATCATGCACCGCATTACCCTGGCCGGCGACACGCCGCGATAGTTAGCGGCTTCGGGCGCAGCGGAAGCCGATATAGACGACGGCGGTCTCCGGCGGCTTGCCGGCGGTGTGGTCGCGGTGCATCTGAACCGCCCCATACCACCAGGACCCGCCGCGCGTGATCTTCTGCCCGCCGCCCAGATCGCCATCCACCCATTCCCAGGCATTGGCGCCCATATCGTACAGGCCGTTTACGCCGGGTTTCGTGCTGCCCGCCGGCGCATGGCCGATGCCGCGTGTCAGCCGGCTGGTGTGGTCGATGGCCGGCGTCGGCCCGCAATCGCCCAGGCAGTTGGCGCCGTTCGGCGTGGCGCCGGTGGGGTAGAGGTAGGTGCGGCCGGTCTCGAACGGGGATGGCGGGCTGGCGCGGCGCTCCGTATAGGCAGCTTCCAGCCATTCGGCATCGGTCGGCAGGCGCTTGCCGGCCCAGCGGCAATAGGCCTCGGCCTCCGCGTAGGTGACATGGACGGCGGGTTCGTCATCGCCAGCGGGCACGCCGAACGGCGCCTGCCACGTCCATCCCGGCTTCCTGGTCCAGCCGGCCTCATAGACCTCGCCGCCGCCGCGCCGCTCCGCCGCCGTCACGGTTCCGGTCGCGGTGACGAACTGGCGGAAGGCGCCGACCGTCACCTCGGTGCGGTCGATCTCGAAGCCGCCGACGGGCTGCATCTCAGCCAGAGCCGGGCGGCTCATGGCCATTGCAAGGCATAGAAGGCCCAGCATAACGGCGCTGTTTCCGCGTTGGTCCGGCATGGCGTCTCCTTGGGGTATCTGCTTCAAGGCTGGCAAGGAGATTTCTCTCCCGCTTCTGCTTTCAAGCGGCTTGGTCATCCCCTCCTATATCGATGCGTCACCTTGAGCCGCCGCTGTTCACTGATATTTTACCAATAATGTGCAGAATAGTGTGCGATACGCCGGTTTGGAGACACCAGAATTGGAGGACATGCCCCTGTCGAGCGACAGCCGAAATTCCAGGCCCCGCGCATGGCAATGACCGCGCTGTCCGTGTCTGAGGACAGGCGGTATAGCCTGCGCCGGACGGCATTCCGGGAAGCGGGCCTGGGCGTGCTCGCCGGGCTGTTGCTCATCGCGCTGCTGGAATGGTCCTTTTCGGATGTGGCGCTGCAGAATGCAAAGGCGGATGTCAGGGACGAGGTTAATGAGCTGCGGGCCGACATCCAGCAGGTGCTGAGCCGCGACGTGCAGCTGATGCGCGGTGTCGTCGGCTATGTGCGCGCGGCCCCCGACCTGACGCAGGAGGATTTCGAGCTGCTGGCCAGGGACATGCTGGAAGGGGCTGCCGACCATGTGCGCAATATGGCGTTGGCCCGCGATCTGCGGATCAGCCACATGTACCCCATCGCCGGCAATGAAGCGGCCATCGGGCTGGATTACCGCAGCAACATGGCGCAATGGCCCGCCGTCGAGAGGGCGGTCCGGGAGCGGCGAACGGTTATTGCCGGCCCCATCAGCCTGGCACAGGGCGGTGTCGGGCTGGTCGCCCGCTTGCCCGTTTTCCTGCGGCACAATGGCGAGGAGCACGGCACGCTCTGGGGTGTCGCCTCGACGGTGATCGATTTCGTGGAGCTGATGGAGCGGGTCCGCTACGACGATTACGCAACCGATTACCGTCTGGCGCTGGTCGGTCGCGATGGCGATGCGCTGAATAACGAGATCATCTGGGGTGATACCGGTATCCGGCAATATGACCCGGTCGCGCTGGAGGTCGTCGTGCCGGAAGGCAGCTGGCGCATCCTCGCGGCTCCGCATGACGGGTGGCCGGCCCTCACCCCCTATTTCCCCTATTTCGTGGCGGCTGGTCTGCTGGCCATGCTGGCGGCGGCGTTTTCCGCGCTGGTGCGCTACCGGCTGGCGCTGGAACGCGGCCGCACCGAGCGCGAACTGCTGGAGGCGATGCGCCGAGCGGAGATGGCAAATGCGGCGAAGTCCGACTTCCTGGCCAATATGAGCCATGAGCTGCGCACACCGCTGAATGCCATCATCGGCTTCAGCTCGCTGCTGGAAACGGCACCGCCGGGCAGCAAGATATCGGGCAAGACGCCGGAATATGCCGGCGACATCCGCAAGAGCGGCGAATTCCTGCTGTCGCTCATCAACGATATACTTGATCTCACGCGCATTGAGCGGGGCCAGCCGGACCTGCATATCGAACGGTTCGACGCGATTCCCATCGCCCGTCGCTGCGTCCAGCAGTTCGCCGCCGAGTTCGACGCCGCCGGCATGATCCTCTCCGACGATACCGGCTTCGATCCGGTCTGGGTCCGCGCCGACCGCCGCGCGCTGCAGCAGATCATCAGCAACCTCCTGTCCAATGCGCTTAAATATGCTGGCCGGGGCGCACTGGTCTCCCTTTCCATCGCGCCGCCAAAGGGCGGGAAGGTCGGCATCATCGTCCGCGATACCGGCCCCGGTATTCCGACGGAGGCGGTGGAGCGCATCATGGAGCCCTTCGTGCAGCTTGCCCCGCCCACCGCGCGGGCCGCCGGCGGTGTCGGCCTCGGGCTGTCGATCTGCAAGTCGCTGTCGGCCGCGATGGATGGACGGTTCGTTATCGCCAGCGCACCCGGCGAGGGCATGACCGCGACGCTGACGCTGCCGGCGGGGTAACCGCCCGGCCTTGACTTTGCCGGGGGGAAGGGCGATCTAACATCCATGAACAAGATCGCCCGATACAGCCTGTCCGCGCCGCGCAGCAAGCGCCTGATCGCAGGATTCTAACCCCAGGTCCGGGCACCGCGCGCCCCCGGGTCTGGGGGCGTTTTCATATCTGAGACGGGCAATGCACCGCAGGTCACGTTCTGGCGTGTCCCGTATCCGGTAAACCGCGCGCCATTTCTAACCGCATCATTGTCACGGCCATTGGATTAGGCCGTTGTCTCCCCCGGGTGGAGACCAAGGAGGATTCATGTCGATTTCCGTAAAGAAGCGCCGCAAGCCGGCGATTACCATGGGCATTGAAGCTAACCGCCGCCTCAGCAACCTCGCCATGGCGATCGAGGAGCGCATGCCGGAGATCGCCGATGCCCTGCTGCAGGAGCTGGACCGTGCCCGGCTGGTGCCGGATGCGAAGCTGCCGGACAAGGTCGTGCGGCTGGGCAGCACGGTGGAGTTCGCCACCAATGGCGACCAGCCCCGGCGCATCACGCTGGTCATGCCCGCCGAGGCGGATATCGCGCAGGGGCGCATCTCCATCGCCACGCCCATCGGTGTTGCGCTGATCGGCCTGTCCGAAGGCCAGTCGATGACGGCGCATGCGCGCGACGGGCGGGAAAACCTGCTGACGGTGATGAAGGTGTCCGCGCCGCAACCGGCGGAGGCCGGCTGAAACCAGCGCCCAGCTTAAACTAGCGCAGGGCGGCGATGGCTGTTCCCAGCGGCGTGCCGGCATCCGCTGTCGGCAGGCAATATTGGCCTGCCTGCTTCAGCCGCTCGCACAGGCTTTGGGCTTCCGCCTGCGTGAGGGCGGAGGCCTGCAGCCGCAGCATCCGGCCGCGCCCGCCGCCCAGATCGACCTCCAGCACCATTGGCACCAGCGTCCCCAGCTCCGACGGATAGCGGCGCTGCAGGATGCGCCAGCCATCGCGCGCATTCTCGAGGCTGCGGTAGGAGGCAAGATGGATCGCCGCGGTCAGCGCTTCCGGGATGGCTGCCGGGGCCCTTTGAGGGACGGGCTGCGGTGGCGGCGCTGCTGGCCTTGGCGCCGGCTCGGCGGCCTTCATGGCGGGCGTGTTCTGCCCCGGCTGCGGCGACAGCGACAGGCGCAGGCTGCCCGGGTCAGATAACGGACCGGAGGGCGGTGCCGAGGGGGTTGCCGGGGACGGCGCAGACAGAGGGGCGACCGGCGGGCTGACCGGTCGGCCAATAGGCGTCGCCATGGTCAGGCTGGTCTGGTCAGAACCCGCCTTGGGCTCAAGGCGGGGATTGGACGTGACTGCCTTCGCCACCGGCGCATCCTGGGAGCGGGCGGCGACGGCACCCTCCATCTGGCTCAGCAGGGCACGGATATCGCCATCGATGCGCGTCAGCCGGCTGATTGCCGGCTCGGCCGCCTGGAACTGTTTCTGCAGGCCGGTGATCCGGCTGTCCAGCTCGTCGAGCCGGGCCAGGATCGCGTCCACCCCCGGCATGCCACCACTCGTCATTTGTGCGCTGTAGGCAGCGCCTGAGCCCGAAGACAAGCCGAGGGCCGGGATACCGGCATCGTTCGGCGCGGTCGCTGTTGACTGAATGGGCGGTGCATCTGCCGGCAGGCGCGGCGGGGCCAGGAAACCGGTACGCGCACTGCTGCCGCATCCGGCCAGGCTGACAGCCAAACCGGCTGCCATGCAGGCAGTCAGGATCGGTCGGTTGTTGTGTCGCGCAGCCATGGCCTCTGACGCATCAGCAAAACATACTGAATATAGTAGCCGTTCGAGGGTAGGCACACAACGAGTATCCCGTTTCAAAAAATAATGGTAAATTTTTATATAATATTGCCTGTTCCTGATTTTCTGGCATATTAAGGCTGTTGCGTAGGCAAATACCCCAGAAGGGGGGCGTCCTGGCCGTCTGTATGGCAGGCGTTGTGGAGGAGGTAGAAAACATGAAACGGCTTATCAAATTCGGCCTGGCCCTGGCGGCCCTGGCCTTCGTCGTCCCGGCCGCGCAGGCGCAGACGACCGAGACATTCACCGCGACTGCCACGGTGGCCAGCAGCCTGACCATCACCCAGAACACGGCGCTCAGCTTTGGCAATCTGGTTGTCATTCAGGACGGCACCAACGCCGCCGCGGCGACCCTCAGCGCAGCCGGCGTCTTCACGAGGGCGGCACAGGTGGGTACGGAAAACCTGATCCAGACCGGTACGCCGACCCCCGGCAACTTCACGGTCAACACCGGCGTTGCCAGCTTCGTGAACGTCCAGGTGACCTTCCCGAGTGCCGCGATCACCCTGACCAACGGCGCTGCCCCTCCGGGTAACGGCACCTTCTCCGTCGGTACCTTCACCGTTGCCGCGCCGACCGCCGGCACGCTGGGTGGCACCACGACGACGGTGGGTGCCTGTAACACGGCCATCGCCGCCGGCAACCCCTGCCAGTACACCACCAGCAACGGCGGTCTCGTGACCTTCCCGCTGGGTGCGACCATCACCGTCGGTTCGGCGACCGCCACCTTCATCGACGGCACCTACTCGGGCAATTTCGACCTGACCGCCGCCTTCTACTGATGCGGCCTTTTCGCTGAAATGGCTCCCAGAATGGCCGCCATCGCCTTATCCGGGGCGGTGGCGGCTTTCGCCTGTCCGGCCGGATTTTTACCAGCCGCCGCCCAGACCGTGGTGGAGCTGGACCCGCTGAGCTTCGGCACCTTCGTCGTGCCGTCGAACGCGGCGGTCAGTACGCTCACGGTGCCGCTGAACGGCTCGGTCTCCACTACCGGCAGCATCATCGCGCTGACGCAGGGCATAGCCGGCCGCTACCGGGTTGGTGGCCTGCCGGGCAACGCCATTGTCGATATCGACATCACGGCGGCCCCGCTGTTCGGCCCGGCCCTGCCACCCAGCCAGTATTTCCAGATCACCGCCTTCGACCATCCGCCGACCGTCACCACCAATGCCAGCGGGACAGCGACCTTCCGGCTGGGGGCGACGCTGTCCACCTCGGGCAGTGGCGTGCCTTACACGGACAGCACCTATACCGGCACCATCGACGTCACGGTAACGCTGCAATAGAGGCAGGCCAGCATATGCGCGGACTC
Source organism: Oceanibaculum indicum P24 (assembly GCF_000299935.1). NCBI lineage: Bacteria > Pseudomonadati > Pseudomonadota > Alphaproteobacteria > Rhodospirillales > Oceanibaculaceae > Oceanibaculum > Oceanibaculum indicum. Next base: position 108,797 of record NZ_AMRL01000007.1, read on the forward strand.
TCCCTTCTGTTCTTTCTTCTTATCTCCCTGGCCCTGCTGCTGCCAGCACCGGCTGCCGCCGATCTGCTGATCACCCCGAAGCGCCTCGTGCTCGACAGCCAGAGCCGCGACGGCATCTTCCGGCTGGTGAACACCAGCGATCGCGCCCAGAGCTACGAACTGGTCTGGCAGCAATTGCGCATGAACGAGATGGGAACCCTGGACGATATGGGCGAGAACGCCGCCGGGGCTGCCAGCCGGCTGCTGCTGCTGGCGCCGACACGGGTAACGCTGCAGCCGGGCGAGCGGCAGACGGTACGGCTGACCCCGCGCCTGCCGGAAGGTCTGCCGGAGGGCGAGTACATGTCGCACCTGCTGTTCCGCCCGGTCACACCGCCGCCGCCGCCGAGCAGCGTCACCGGGCAGGGGGCGGAGATGCAGCTTGCCGTGCGCGTCGGCTTCTCGATCCCGGTCTTCCTGCGCCATGGCAACCTGTCCGCCCAGGCCGCCATCCGCCCCATCGGCATCGACGCTAATGGCGTGACTGTCGAAATGCGCCGCGAAGGCACGGCCAGCATCTTCGGCAATCTGTCGATGTTCTGGGGCCAGCCAGGCCGGGACGGGCTACAGGTCGGTCGGCTCGACAGCGTTGCCATCTACGCCAACCTCACCCAGCGCACGGTGACCGTGCCGTTCGACCCGGCCAGCGGCGTCACCGTTGGGGCCGGGCTGCTGATGGTCCGATATACCGACCCGGACAGCAATGCGGTGCTGGCCGAATCGACCGTCCGCCTGGAATGACGCCGGCATGCGGGGGGAGGGCCGATATCGGGTAACCGGCGGCGGGGTAATCCTCGCCGCGCTGCTGTCCGTTACCGGTTCCGCCGCCGCCAACACGACCGATCCGATGGAAAAGCTGCTCCGCGACTTCTATCAGCGCGTGGCACCGGTCTATGGTGCCCCTCAACCTGCTGGGCAACCCACCACCCAACCTGATGCGCCGCCGCACCTGCCGGATGCCGCCCCGGCCCTGCGGACGGTACCGGCTGATCCGGGCCGCCTGGCGCGTCCCGCCTCCACCGGCGCCAGCCGGGTGCCGGACGGCACGGTACTGCTGCTAACCGTGCGTATCGATCGGGACCGGCTGGTGGAGCCGCTGATGGTCGTGACCGAGGGCAACGGCTTCCGGGTCGATCTGGGCAGCTTCGTGCAGGCCTTCGAATTCCCGATCCTGGTCGATGCCGGGCAGGGCCGCGCCGAGGGCTGGTTCATCAGCCCGGACAATGATTTCCGACTCGACCTTGGGGCTGGAACCGTAACCAGCCGGGGGCAGACACGGGCGCTGCGCGCGGGGGAGGTGGTGCGCAGCGACGGCGCGTTGATGATCGGCGACTGGGTGCTGAAAGAATGGTTCGGGCTGGAGGCGACGCCCAATCTGGCCGATCTGGAATTGCGCATCGAGGCGGATGAACTGCTACCCTTCCAGCAGCGCCAGCGCCGCGAGCAGCGCTTCACCCAGCGCCAGAGCTATTCGACGCCGCGCGCCACCCTGCCGCCGGCACCGGAAGGGCGGCCGCTGGTCGGCCCGCCGGTTGTCGATCTGTTGGCCTCCAGCCGGCTGACCGGCGGCGACAATCAGGAAACCCGGGTTGGCGGTAACTACGCCGCTACCGTCGGCGCGGGGCTGCTGGGCGGAGCCTTCGCTGCCTATCTGTCGGGTGACGAGAATGAGCCGCTGTCCTCCGCCCGCGCCAACCTGTCCTATTACGATCCGGACGGGCTGGCTGGCCTCGGCCTCGTGACGCAGGCGCGGTTCGGCGATATCTCCGGCTTTGCCACCACGCTGCTGGCCCCCAGCGCCAGCGGTCAGGGCGTTTATCTCAGCAACCTGCCGGTCGGCGCGCAGCTGCGCAGCGACGCCACCACGATCAGCGGCGATGCGTTGCCCGGCTATGATGTGGAGCTGTACCGCGACGAGCAGCTGGTCGGCTTCCAGCGGGTCGGCGAGAACGGCCAATATATCTTCGAGAATGTGGAACTGTTCGCCGGCGAGAATCGCTTCCGCATCGTGCGCTACGGCCCGCAGGGGCAGATCGAGGAGGAAACCCGCACGGTCACTGCCGGCGGCGAGATTGGCGGCGTGCCGCTGACCTACCAGTTCGCCGCCTCGATGATCGATGACGGGCCGGACGAGGGCGCGCTGCAATCCAGCCTGGCGACCCGCCTGGCCGTCGGCGGCGGAGTGGCCGTGCTGGCCAGCGCCGGCACCACCGAATATCGCGGCGAACGCGTCAGTGACGCCCTTCTGGGCGGGCAATATCGCGTCGGCACCTTCCTGATGGAGGGGCTGGCGGGGCGCGATACGCTGGGCCGGACACTCGGCCGTGCCGCCGTGCAGACGCGCATCGGTACGGATTCGCTTCGCTTCAGCCATGAGGTGCGGCCTGAATCGCTGCGCCCGGAACTGGGCAACCGCCGACGCACGGAGATCGCGCTGAGCGGCTATGTGCAGGGGCCGGTGCTGGGCCTGCCCTATCTGCGCTATACGGTGGGGGCGGAGGATGTCAGCGATTCGGTCGTGGAAGAGGCGCGCTCCCTGACCGGCAAGCTGGGCACCCAAATCGGCCGCTTCACCCTGAACAACGACCTGCTGTGGACACAAAGCAAGGAACGTCCGACGGAGTTTCGCGCCGGTCGCGAGGGCACGGACCTGAATGTGGTGCATCAGGCCAGCTTCCCGCTTGGCCAGCTGCGCAACCGGTTCCGCCTCGGCTACCGCGCCGCGCCGGATTTCGAGATGACCGAGTTCCAGGCCAATTCGCTGTGGCTGATCGAGCGGGACTTCACCGCCGAGATGGATGTCCGCCACCGTTTCGAGACTGACCTGACCCGCGTGCAGGCGCGGCTGAACTACGATATGGGCAGCGTCGTGCTCAGCCCGCGCCTAAGTTACGACAATAACGGCGTCTATGGCGCCTTCCTGGACCTGCGCCTGTCCACCGGCATCGAGCCGATGACCGGCAATGTCAGGATGCAGAGCCGCCCCGCCGCCAATGACGGCTCCATCGCCGTGCAGGTGTTCCTGGACGAGAACGAGAATGGCGTGTTCGACCCCGGCGAGGAACAGCTGGAAGGGGTGGAGGTGCAGGCGCTGCAGGCGCGCCGTTCGGCACTGACCGATTCGACCGGCATCGCCATCCTGCGCAATGTCCAGCCCTTCGAGACCAGCGATGTGCGCATCATCCCCTCGACCCTGCCGGAAACCCACCTGCAGCCGGGTGTGGAGGGCTATTCCGCACGGCTGCTGCCCGGCGGCACGCAGAACATGATCCTGCCGGTGGTGCGCAGCTGGACAGTGGAGGGCCGGGCGCTCAGCACCACCGCACAGGGCGAGGCGGTGCCGCTGCCGGGCATTGACGTTGTCGTCATGGACCGCGACAGCGGGGAGGTGGTTGCCAGCACCACGACGCTGGGCGATGGCAGCTACAGCATTACCGGGCTGCGTCAGGGCAGCTACCGCATATCCCTGTCGGCGGAGTCGCTGGGCAGCCGGCTGGCTCCCGCCTATGCCCGGCCGCTGCTGACCGATGTGCGGGAGACCACCTATCACGCGGTCGATCTGCTGGCCGTCGAGCCGGGAGCCCCGGCCCATTATCCGCCGCTGCGCCGCGCCAGCGGGCCGGGGCCGCTGATGCTGCCGCTGGGCGCCAGTGCGTCCGACATCAGGACGCCAGAACCGGAGGCATCCCGCCAGGTGATCGCGGTGCGTGTCGGCCAATACCGATCCCGCTTGGCGCTGGTCATGGGCTGGTCGGAGCTGGTGGAGCGCACCGGCCCGCTGCTGGCCGGGCTGGTGCCGGTGCTGTCGCCCAGCGAGGAAGCCCGGCTGCTGGCCGACCGCACCTCGCTGTTCCCGCTGCGGCTGGGGCCGCTGGTTAACCGTGACGCGGCGGAGCTGCTGTGCGATCTGCTGCGCCAGATCGGTCGGTCCTGCGTGCCGGCGCTGGTGGACTGGCAGGAAGACCGCATCGCCGAGCATCCGCCCGCCGCGCTGAAAGCCGCCAGCGCCACGCGGTGAGGGAGGGGGATTGGCGGCGGCGTGCGGCGGGTCTATAACCGGCGACCTGTCTTTTCCGCTTTCAACTTCCCGCCTGAAAAGGACCGCCGCCATGGCCGCCAAGAGCTACCCGGTCGAGCTGACCGCGCCCGACATCGAGCCCTATCGCAAGGGCAATACCGGCATCGAGTTCGTCACCAGCTTCGACAGCGGCGTGCCCGGCCCGCATGTGGCGATCAACGCCATCACCCACGGCAACGAGATCTGCGGCGCCATCGCGCTGGATACGCTGCTGAAGCAGGGCGTGCGCCCGGTGAAGGGCAAGCTCAGCTTCGCCTTCGTGAACCACATGGCCTACAGCCGGTTCGATCCGGCCAACCCGGATGCCTCGCGCTTCGTCGATGAGGATTTCAACCGGGTCTGGGTCGAGGACCGGCTGGACGGCAAGGAGGACACAGTGGAACTGCGCCGCGCGCGGGAACTGCGGCCGTTCTTCGACAGCGTTGACCTGCTGCTCGATATCCATTCGCTGGGCACCTATTCCAAGCCGCTGATGATCTGCCACGGGCTGGAGAAGGAGCGCAACTTTGCCGCCGAGGTGAATTTCCCCGCCTACATCATGTGCGGTTCCGGCCATATCGTCGGCAAGCGCATCATCGAATACACGCCGTTCAACGATCCGAAGAACGGCAAGGTGGCGCTGCTGGTGGAATCCGGCCAGCACTGGGCGGCCTCCTCGGGCCGCGTGGCGATGGACACGGCGATGCATTTCCTGCGCGTGGCCGGCGTGGTCGATCCCGCCGTCATCGAGCGCAACCTGTCGCCGGAGGGCAAGAACCCGCCGAAGGCACAGATCTGGGAAGTGACCGGCGGCCTGACCGCCAAGACCGAGGATTTCCGCTTCGCCGAGGAATATATCGGCATGGAGGTCATCGAAAAGGCCGGCACCCCCATCGCCTATGATGGCGGCGAGACGCTGGTGACGCCGCATGATGACTGCCTGCTGATGATGCCGAGCTACAAGCAGGGTGTCGGCATGCGCAAGCTGCGGCTGTGCCGCCGCATCGGCTGAGGCTTCGCTTCAGTCGCGAAAGATATCGATCAGAAATACCGTGGAGGCCGCGCTGCAGTGCAGGGCGGCCTTTTCGGTGTCTTCGATCAGCGCGCAGTCCAGCGGGCCAAGGCTGGCGCCGCCGATCCCGATCCCGCCGGTATGGCACAGAACGAGCAGGGTTCCGGTCACGCTGACCTGCAACTCGCCTTGAAACCGTACCCGCCGCATCATATGCGTGCAGCTGGTACGCCGCGTCATGATGTTCAGATTGCTGACCGGCCCATCCAGCAACCTGCCCTCGGCGGGGCGGTCGGCGGCGAAGCGATGCGGTGCCGAGTCTTGGTCGAGCGTCACCGGCCTCTCGCCTTCTACCGCAAGCGTCAGGCCAGAGCCCTCGATTACTGACAGGGTGCGCAAGATGCCCGGAAAGGCGGAGAAGGGGGCATCCGCCTCCATGCGGGCGATGGACAGCCGCCAGTCGAAATCCTCCAGCCCGGCACCGGCCGGTGCGGCGGCGATTTCGGTGGTCGTGCCCTGGCCATTCTTCCACGGCATCGGGCTTCTGTCGGCATATCGGAAAATCTGCATGGCGGCTTTTCCCACGTCATGGGCGGGAAGGGAAGGGGGGAGGCGGATCGAACAGACCCGCCCCCCATCTGTCTTAGCGGCGGTGGAAGATCATCCCGCCATGATGCAGCGTGTTCTCGTCCACGAAGGTGCCGTCGGCGGTGAAGCCGGTATCGTCCCAATAGTCGATATGGGTGCCGGTCACCTCGTAGCGGCCCTGATAGGCCTTCTCGCGGCTGCCGCGCGCCTCGACATAGCGGTTGTTCGGCAGCAGTTCGTGGCGGATATGGCCGTCCGGCGTGACCCACATCCCGACATAGGGATGGTCCTGGGCGACCTGCGCGGCGGCGGGCTGATTGGTGGTCGTCTGGGTATTCATCTGGGCATGACCTTTCTGGATGGGAAGCAGGGCCGCACCGGCGAGGAGCACGGCGGCAAGCAGGGATGCGGTGGGCAGATACAGGGGAGGCGTCTTCATCGGGCTTCTCCTCAGCGTCGTTCGGCGAACAGCTCGGACAGCGCCTGCGAGGCGGCGATGGCGCGCGGGAAGCCGCTGGTCACGGTGACGAGGTAGATCGCCTCCTTCAGCTCCTCCTCGGTGACGCCGATATTCAGCGCATAGCCGGCATGGACCCGCATGATGCCGGTCTCGCCCAGCGCGGCGAAGGCGGTGACGGCGGCGAGCTGGCGGGTGCGGTTGTCCAGCCCGTCGCGCGCCCAGACATCGCCCAGCGCATAGCCTTCCGTCGCCTCGGCCAGGAACGGGAATTCCTCGCGCATGCGCTCCAGGTTGGGCTGGGTCTGGCCGTTGTTCAGGCTGAGGATCACTTCGGCACCGCGCTGCTGGCGTTCCTCTGTGGTCCGCGATGGCGTTTGCGACAGGGCGGTTGCGGGGAGCGCCACGGTAAGCAGCAGGGCGGCGGCGATTTTGCGATGGGTCTTCATGATGGTCTCCTTCACTGGGTAGCGGTGGGACGGATGACGATCTCGTTCACATCGACATCGTCGGGCTCCGCGATGGCGTAACGCACGGCGCGGGCAATGGCGTCGGGCTGCAGCGCGATGGCGCGGTAGAGCTTCATCGCTTCTGCTGCGGTCGGGTCGGTGATGCTGTCGGCAAGCTCGCTCTCCACGACGCCGGGATGGATGCAGGTGACGCGGATATCGTTATGTTCCTGCCGCAGCCCGTCGGAGATCGCGCGGACCGCATATTTGCTGGCGCAATAGACGGCCGCCGTCGGCACCACGGACAGCGCACCGACGGAGGCGATGTTGACGATGTGGCCGGAGCCGCGCGCGGTCATTTCCGGCAGCACGGCGGCGATGCCATGCAGCGCGCCCTTGATGTTCACATCGACCATGCGGTCCCATTCTTCGACCTTCATCGCGGCCATCGGGGACAGCGGCATCACGCCGGCATTGTTGATGATGACATCGACCCGGCCCCAGGTCTGGCGCGCGGTCTCGGCAAAGGCGGCGACATCGGCGCGGTCGGTGACATCGACGCGGGCGATGGCGGCATCGCCGCCCTCGAAGTTGATTTCCTTGGCCAGCGATGCCAGCCGGTCGGTGCGGCGCGCGCCCAGCATCAGCTTCGCGCCGGCCCGGCCCAGTTCGCGGGCGATGCCGGCACCGATGCCGCTGGAGGCGCCGGTGATGAGGATGACCTTGTCGAGGGACATATGCTTTCTCCACTGGTGTCGAAGTCCCGCATCGCGGGGTTGCCAGGAAGGTAAGCGCGGTTCATTGTCGCGATAAGACGCTCATTCTTTTCCATTAAGGAAAGAAAAACTAACCAATGGGGCCGGACTTCAATGCGCTTGCCATTTTCGCCCTGGTCGCCGAGGAGCGCAGCTTCCGCGCGGCCGCTGACCGGCTGGGCGTCACCCGCTCGGCGGTCAGCCAGACCATCCGGCGGCTGGAGGAGGGGCTGGGGATCGCACTGGTGCAGCGCACGACGCGCAGCGTCAGCCTGACCGAGGCCGGGGAGCGGCTCTATGCCGAGGTGGCCCCGGCGCTGGCCGAGATGCGGGCCGCCATCGAGACCACCGGCCATCTGCGCGGCCGCCCACGGGGGCAGTTGCGGCTGGCGGTCTCCTCCATCGCCGAGCGCTTCCTGTCCGGGCCGTTCCTGGCCTCCTTCGCCGAGGCAAATCCGGAAATCCAGCTCGACGTCACCGTGACCGACGAGGAATGCGACATCGTCGCGGAAGGCTACGATGCCGGTGTGCGGCTGGGCGAGGTGATCCAGCAGGACATGATCGCCGTGCCGGTGGCCGGGGAGGAACGGCAGATCATCGTCTGCGCGCCATCCTATATCCAGCGGTTCGGGGCCCCGGCCCACCCGAAGGACCTGTCCGCCCATCGCTGCGTCGGCTGGCGGCCGGCGCCCCGGGTGGCGCCCTATCGCTGGGAATTCACCGAGCAGGACCGCGAATTCAGCGTCGATGTGCGGCCGGAGATCACCACCAACGACATGGCGCTGATGATCAAGCTGGCGGTTGCCGGCGCCGGCATCACCTGCGGGCTGGAGGAAAGCTTCCGGCCCTGGATGGCGCGCGGCGCGCTGGTGTCAGTTCTGAGCGAGTTCTGCCCGCCCTTTGCCGGCTTCTATCTCTACTATCCCAGTCGCCGCAACCTGGCGCCGAAGCTGCGCGCGCTGGTCGATCATCTGCAGCGCTACCGGTGGGCCGATCAGTCGTAGGCCCGGCAGTGTGCGCTGCCGTTACGTTGCGCGGATGACGGCCTCGACCGGGCGGCGCGGGGCATAGGGCAGGGCCGGGCCATAGCCAAAGCGCAGGACGATATTCGGGCGCCGGCCCGGCAAGCCGACAAGGGCCGCAAGCTCTGGCCGCAGCGATGCGACCTCGACAGGCTGGTTCACAAAGGCGCATTTCAGCCCCAGCGCCGTGGCCTGCAGGGCGAAGCGCTGGCAGGCGCGCCCGGCCCGCATCCAGTGTTCGCGGTCGTCCTGCTGACCGACGAACACGGCGACTCCGACCGAGGAGCGCAATTGTTCCGCATATTTGTTGTTCTCCCCCTTGGCGGTGAAGACCAAGTCGAAGGCGCGTGGCCCCAGCCAGTCGGGCAGTGCCGGATTGCCGCTGGCCGCGCTGTACAGCCCGTCACCGGTGCGGAGCGCCTGGCCAGGGTTGAAGCGCAGCCAGGCCTTCAGTTCGCGGATAAATTCCGGATCGGCCATCTGCGCGCAGTTACCGGCGATGACAAGATCGCGGACACGGTCGAGCTGTGGCCGCTCTGTGATCAGCACCATGTCGATTCCGGGAATCGCGGCGGCATCGGCCAGGCTTTGCAGATCGGCCGCGCTGACCGGGCGGCCATCATAGACGGCGCGGGTGGATTGGCGATGCGGTATGGCCGCGAACAGGGGCGATTCCTGCGGTTCTGTCGGCTGGTGCGCAAAGACGATCCGCCCGTCGCCATGATCGTCGAACACCAGTTCCCCGCCTTGTCCACGCGCGGCTGCGGCCAAGGCGAGATTTTCGGCAGCGCATCCAAGGCTGGCATAGAGGTGATGATCGTCGGGATCGACCACCGGCGTCCGCCGGCTGAAATCGGGCTGAATAGTGATTTCGCCCAGTGCCACCGAGAACAGCCAGGGCTGGGTGTTGTGGCCGTTCGCCGCCAGCGTGGCATGGCGGATGAGGTCGTGGTCCCGCGGCTGGAGCGGCAAATCCGCGCGCAGTGCCTGCATCGCCTCCCGATAGGAGGCAGCGGCCTGCCTCTGGCGCATGGCCATCCATCCAGCCGCGCCGCCAAGCGCCAGCAGGCCGCCGGCACCGATGAGCATATGCCGCCTGTTCATGATCCTCTCCCGGTGTCCGTTTCCGGCGACCCTGCTGGATTTGGCCCTTCGATTCGGGGGGGGGCAATAGCCCTCGGCCTTGTCCCTGCGGCTATCCGGCCGCCCGGCGCTTGCGCAGGATGATGAACACGCCGCTGGAAATGATGATGGCCGCGCCGAGGAAGGTCATCGAATCCGGGATTTCGTGCCAGATCAGCCAGCCTAGGCCGGTCGCCCAGATCAGCGCCGTATAGTCGAACGGCGCCACCAGCGTGGCGGGGGCAAGCCGGAAGGCCTGGGTTATCATCGTCATGCCGGCGGTGCCGAACAGCGCGATGGCGACGAACAGCCAGATATCCTCGGGCCGGATCGCGGTCCAGAAGAACGGCACGATGACGCCACTGAGCAGGGCAGCGGTGCCGGTCAGGTAGAGCAGCAGGGTCCACACGCTCTCGCGGGAATCGACCCAGCGCGCGCTCAGCATCAGCAGCGCATAGACCAGCGCCGTGGCGACCGGCAGCAGCGATACCGGCTGGAAGGCGGCGGCCCCCGGCCGCAGGGCGACCAGCACGCCGATGAACCCCACGGTCACCGCCAGCCAGCGCCGCCAGCCGACCTGTTCGATCCGGAACAGGGCCGACAGGGCGGTGATGAACAGCGGCGCGACGAAGGCCAGTGCCGTCGCCTCGGCCAGCGGCAGGTGCATCAGGCTGGTGAAGAACAGCAGCGTCGCGCCGATCCACAGCACCCCGCGCAGCAGATGCGCCGCCGGCCGGTGGGAGCGCAAGGCACTGGTGCCGCCCATCCGCCATGCCACCAGCAGCGCGAAGGGCAGGGCGATCAGGTTGCGCAGGAACAGGATCTGCAGCGGCGCATAGGTGTCGGTCAGGCTCTTGGCAATCGCGTCATTCACGCACAGGCTGGCAACGCCGACACACATCAGGGCGATGCCGGCCAGTGGGCCCCGTCCTCGCGTGGCATCCGAAACAGGCTGCACTACCTCGTTTCCTTGAGGGCGGGTCAGGAGGCGTGGCGCTTGTCGAAATCCCAGACCTGCTGGAAGCCCATCATCTTGCTGAAGTCCATGAAATCATCCAGCGGCACGGTGACGCCGACACTCGCCCCCTCATTCTTCAGCGTGCCATAGACCGAGGCCAGCGCCGCACCCATCGCCAGGAAGCCGGTCGCCGGGAAGATCGCCATCGCATAGCCCAGTTCCACCAGCCGGTCGCGACTGACCACCGGCGTGCGCCCGCCCTCGACGATGTTGGCGAGGCAGGGTGTGTCGAAGCTGGCGCAGATCTTCGCCATCTCCTCCTCGGTCTCGGGGCTTTCGATGAATAGGATGTCGGCGCCGGCCCTGGCATAGGCCTCGCCGCGCCGCAGCGCCTCGTCGAGACCCAGCGTGGTGCGCGCATCGGTGCGCGCGATGATGAGGAAATCGGCGGAGTCGCGGCTTTCCACCGCAACCCTGATCTTGGCCACCATATCCTCCATCGGGATCACCCGGCGGCCTGGCGTGTGGCCGCACTTCTTCGGGAATTCCTGATCCTCCAGCTGGATCGCCGCCGCTCCGGCCTGCTCATAGCCGCGCACCGTGCGCTGCACATTCAGCAGCCCGCCATAGCCGGTATCGCCGTCGGCGATCAGCGGCGTTGTCGTGACTGAGGCCAGCGTCTGCACACGGCTGACCATCTCCGTATAGCTGGCAAGGCCGGCATCGGGCAGCCCCAGATGCGAGGCGACGGTGCCATAGCCGGTCATGTACAGGGCCGGAAACCCCATGCGGTCGGCCACGCGCGCGGAAATGCCGTCGAACACGCCGGGGGCGGTGATGAATTCCTTGTCGGCAAAGCGCTGGCGCAGGGTTTTTGAGGCGGTCATGACGGACGATCCCTTTCGGAATTTGGGAAAGAGTTTCGGTGGGTGAAAAAGGCGACTTGGCAAAATAAGCTGCACCTGATTAGCATCGACAAAACAAAAATCGCAATCGGGAGGAAACAAGATGAGCAAATTCAGCATCAAGGCGTGCCTTGTCGGCGCCGCCGCACTTCTGGGAACCGCCCTCGCAAGTCCGCTGGCCAGCCCGGCCAGGGCCGACCAGATTTCCGTCACCCACTGGGGCGTGCTGATGTATGGCGCGCCCTATGCGGTGGCGCTGGAAAAGGGCTTCTTCAAGGATGCCGGCATCGAGATCACCGGCATCCTGACCTCCAAGGGCGGCGGCACCACGGTGCGCAACGTGCTGGCCGGCGGCCTGCCCTATGGCGAGGTCAGCCTGGCGGCGGCGGTCGCGGCGGCGAAGGAAGGCCTCGACATCAAGATCGTGAATACCGGCGCCGCCTCAGTCTATGACATCCTCTGGGTGGCGCCGAAGGGCAGCGACATCAAGTCGGTGAAGGATCTGGCCGGCAAGAAGGCCGCCTTCACCAGCCCGAAATCGGTGACCGAGATGGTGCTGCTGATGTCGCTGGCCGCTGGCGGCGTGGATGTGAAGCAGGTGGAGCGCATCTCCACCGGCGGCATCGGCGCCGGCCTGACCGCGCTGGGCCAGGGCGGCGTGGCGGCGGCCCCGATCCTCGACCCGATCTGGTCGCGTACCCAGGACAAGTACCAGCCGGTCTTCTACGCCAAGGATCTGCTGCCGCTGATGACCCAGACGGTCGGCATCACCACCGGCGATTTCGCCAAGTCCAGCCCGGACAAGCTGAAGGCCATCATCGAGGGCCGGCGCAAGGGGGTGGACTTCATCTATGCCAATCCTGAGGAGGCCGGGAAGATCTTCGCTGCCGCCTACAAGATGGACGAGGCGCTGGGCATCCGCGCGATCCAGAACATGATCGATGTGAAATACTGGGGCCGCGGCGATCTCGACCTGAAGGCGATGGACAATATGGTCGAGGGCTTGCGGATCATCGGCGAGGTGGACGGTCCGATGGACTGGTCGAAGCTGGTGGACAAATCCTTCCTGCCCGACGATCTGAAGTCGTGACCATGGCGGCATCGCCGAAGACGATGCCCGCCGACAGCCCGGAGACGCGCGCAATTCACGCCAGCGTGGCGGGGGTGACGCGCGTCTTTCCGGCGGTCGGAGGACAGCCGCCGGTGCATGCGCTGGGGCCACTGGATCTGGACCTGATGCAGGGCGAGTTCTTCTCCGTCGTCGGCCCGTCCGGCTGCGGCAAGTCCACCCTGCTGGAGGTGCTGGCCGGCCTTTCCGCGCCGACCGAGGGCAGCGTGACCTTCGAGGGCAAGCCGGTTGCCGGGCAGGTGCCGGACGGCGTCGGCGTGGTGTTCCAGGAAGATGCCAGCTTCCCCTGGCTGACAGTGTGGGACAATGTCGCCTTCGGCCTGCGCCGCGCCGGCTTCGAGGTGGCGGAGATCGCGCGCCGTGTCGATTATGCGGTGGGTTTCATGGGGCTGGCGGATTTCGCCCAGGCCTATCCGGCACAGCTGTCAGGCGGTATGCGCCAGCGTGTCTGCATCGCCCGCACGCTGGTGCTGCAGCCGCGGCTGATTCTGCTGGATGAGCCATTCGGCGCGCTGGACCAGCAGACCCGCCTGCTGATGGGCGACGAGCTGCTGCGGCTGTGGCGGGAGACCGGCGCGACCGTGCTGCTGATCACCCATGCGCTGGACGAGGCGGCGATGCTGTCCGACCGGGTGGGTGCGATGTCGGCCCGGCCAGGCCGCTTCATCGAGCAGGTACAGACCGGCTGGCCACGCGAGCGTGACAGCCGCATCGTCTCGGAAGACAGTTTCGGCCGGCTGACCGGCCATCTCTGGTCGCTGCTGCGCGAGGAATCCATGAAGGCTTCCGGGCACCATGCGGGGCACCGGAAATGAGCAAGGTTGGCTGGATCAGGCTGGCCATCGTTGTGGGCGCGGTCGGTCTGCTGGAAATTCTGTGCCAGACCGGCGTGATCCGTCCGCTGACCATGATCCCGCCCAGCCGCATGGCGGTGGAGCTGTGGAAGCTGGCGGAAAGCGGGAAGTTGGCGCCGCCAGTGACCAAGACGCTGGGCAATGTGGCCGCCGCCTTCGTGCTGTCGGTCACGCTGGGCTTCGTCGCCGGGCTGCTGATCCACGCGCTGCCGCGCTTCCGCCGGGCGCTCGATCCGCTGCTGGCCAGCTATTACGCCGTGCCCTTCTTCGTGTTCTACCCGGTGCTGATCGTGATCTTCGGGATGAGCGACCTGCCGATCATCATCATCGGTTTCCTGTTCGGCGTGGTGGCGATGATCATCAACACGCTGAACGGTCTGGACCGCGTGCCGCCAGTGCTGCTGAAGGTCGGCCGGATGAGCCGGATGGGGCCGTTGCAGACGGCGCTGCTGATCAAGCTGCCCTCGGCAGCACCCTATCTGTTCACCGGGGTGAAGCTGGCCGTGGCCTATTCCTTCATCGGCGTCATCGCCTCCGAATTCATCCTGTCCGGAGCCGGCATCGGCTACGACATCGCCTATGCCTATAACAATTTCGACAACCGGACCATGTACGCGCTGATGCTGTTCATCCTGACCACGGTGACGGCGGTGAACATGGCGCTCTATATCTGGGAGCAGCGCATGCTGAAGCGCCGCCAGGGTGGAAGATGAGGGGTGGCCGATGAGCGCTACGGCCCTCGACAAGCCGGCGAATCCGGCGCTGCGGCGCTGGCTGGATTTCTGCCTGCTGATCGCCGGGCTGGTGGTGGTCTGGTACCTGCTGCATCTGTGGGCCGGCGATGTGGCGCTGACCTCGCCCTATGAGACGGTGACGAAGCTGATCCATCTGTTGGGGCAGGACTGGTTCTGGCCGCATGTCGGGGAAACCCTGGTGGCGCTGGGCTATTCGCTGATCATCGCCGCGCTGGGCGGGCTGGGGCTGGGTACGCTGCTGGGCATCCACCGGCTGTCCGGCCAGATCGCCGAGCCGATCCTGGTCGCCCTCTATGCCCTGCCGAAGATCACGCTGTACCCGTTGATCCTGCTGATCTTCGGCCTGGGGCTGCCGGCCAAGGTGGCGTTCGGCGCCATCCACGGCATCATCCCGGTCACCATCTTCGCGCTGAACGCGGTGCGCAACATCAAGCCGGTATATCTGAAGACCGCGCGCGTCATGCGCCTGACGCCGCTGCAGGCGATGCGCATCGTCTGGGTGCCCGCCGCCCTGCCGGAGATTGTCTCGGGCCAGCGCATCGGCTTCGCGCTCACCCTGCTGGGCGTGCTGCTGGGCGAGATGTTCGCCTCGCAGCGCGGGCTCGGCTTCCTGATCATGAACGCGATCGGCCTGAACGATGTGCCGACCATCATGGCGCTGGCGCTGCTGCTGGCGATCTTCGCGGTGACCGTCAGCTCGATTCTGCTCGCCATCGACCGGCGGCTGCACAGCCGCAGCTGACCGGTCTGCCTGACTTTTTATCGAAACGCTGTCCCCCGGATAATCCGGTGGCGGCGCTATGTCACCGAAGTGCAGAATATTCTAATTTCTTGCGCAAGCCATAAATATGTATGCATTACTGGTAATAGGGTGTGTTTTTGAGACTTCTTAAAAAGTAAATCAAAATTGAATCTGGGGTTCTCATAGCTAGTCTTTGTTTTGACATGATCGGCATTCTATTTTTCAGTGGACAGGCTGTTGAAATCAGAGTTTCACTATAAAAAATCTCCGACTCTTTGATCGGCGATGGCGGCTCTTTCGGGCCTGCCAGCAACAAGGTGGGAAATCACGGCGGCAAACAGTGGCCTGCTGTCCTGTAGGGGGCACGGCCGGTCTTATTGTTTTCGAAGGAACCGCACGTGACGACCACCACCGCCGTTACCGCATCCGGCACCTCCTATATCGATTCCCTGCTGCATGGCCAGAAATGGGACGGCACGACACTCACCTATGCCTTTCCCGACGCTGCGGCCAATGTCGGCTATTCGATTGACGGCGCCTATTTCACGGCGCTGAGCGGCGCGGAGCAGACCGCCTTCGAGGCCGTGCTCCAGGCCTGGGCCAGGGTTTCCGGCCTCACCTTCACGGAGGTGGCTGCCGCCGACGCGGCCACTGCCGATATCTCGGTCTATTGGTATCGCTCGCCGGATAATCTGACGGCCCGTGTCGTCACATTTCCGGACGGGACGGTCGAGGGCGGTGATATCCAGCTGGGCAGCGGCATCAATGGCGGGGATCTGTCGAGCCCTGGTAGCTATTCCCATTTCATCGCGATGCATGAGCTGGGCCATGCGCTGGGGCTGAAGCATCCGCACGAGGTTGAGGGGAGCTTCCCCGCCGACACCGGGATGTCCGTCGAACTGTCGGTGATGAGCTATGTCAGCTTCACCGGCGGGTCGGTGAGTAGCTATTCGATTGCCGACGGCAGCTACCCGACCGCGCCGATGCTGAACGACATTGCGGCGATCCAGTATCTCTACGGCGTCAACACCAACGCGCTGACCGCCAATCTGGGCGATACCACCTACACCTACGACCCGGGGGCAGCGATCATCTTCCAGGCGCGCTGGGATGGCGGCGGCTACGATACCTTCAATTTCGCCAGCTATGGGACCGACCTCTCGGTCGATCTGCGGCCCGGCCAGTGGATCGATCTGGGTGGCCAGTACGCGGTGCTGGATACGGGCGACATCAATGTCACGCCGCTGGGCAACATCGCCATCCCCTATCTGCATGAAGGCAACACTGCCTATCTGATCGAGGCCGCCTATGGCGGCAGCGGCAACGACCTGATTGTCGGCAACGAGGCCAACAACCTGCTGCGCGGCAATGGGGGCAATGACACGCTGCGCGGCGGGGCCGGCACCGATACGCTGGTCGGCAGCGCGGGCCAGGACACCTTCGATTTCACCGATGGCGCGGCGAGCAGCAATACGGTCAGCGATTTCACGGCCGACGATACCATCGTGCTGCGTGATGCCGTTGTCGGCGGGATCGTGCGTGGCAATGATGGTGCCACATTGGCGCAGGGCGAGGTCTCCTTCGCTTGGAACGGCGTCTATAACGTGCTGTATGTCGGGCTGGACGCGACGGCGGGCTCCGACCTGCAGATCGTGCTGGCGAACAGCACCGTGTTCGACAATCTGAGCCTGTCCGGCAACACGATTTCCTTCATCGCCGATACCGTGGCCCCGGAATTTCTGAGCGGCACCGGTCCGGCGGACAATGCTGTCGGCGTCGCGCGCGACGCGACCCCGACCCTGATCTTCAACGAAGAGGTGTCGGCGGGTACCGGCGAATTCATCATCTACAACGTCACCAACCCGTCGGTGGTCAAGACGATTGCCGCGAACTCCGCCGCCGTTACTGGCTGGGGCACCTATCGCCTTACCATAGACATCGATCCGGACGGGCTGACGCCGCTGCCCTATGGCGCGGAGATCGCGATCATGTGGGACGAATCGGCGGTGCGCGACCTGGCCGGCAATCCGCTGGCGGAGAATACCAGCGAAACGCTGTACAGCTTCATCGCCAATGTCGGGCCGACTGCCACGGCATCGGCGGCGAATGTCGCCCATACGGCGGCGGGTCAGACCAGCTACAGCTTCACCGTAACCTACAGCGATGCCGACGGCACCATCGATGACACCTCCATCGACACGAACGATGTCACCGTCACGGCGCCCGACACCAGCACCCTGACGGTGACCGGGGCGGTCTGGAACGGCGACACCAACACCGCGACCTATACGGTGGAAGTGCCCGGCGGCAATGGCTGGGAGGCGGCGCTGGAAGGCACCTACACCATCGGCCTGGTGGAAGGGGAAGTTACCGACAATCACGGCGATGGCGTTGCCGGCAACGCAAATGCCGACAGCTTCACCGTGGATCTGACGGTACCGCCGACGCCGGACCCGGGCCCTGGCCCGTCGCTGCCGCCCCCGACCGACACCAGTGTGGGCGGGGTGGACATCGCCACGCGCTACAGCACGGATGCCAGCGACCGGCAGATCGAGACCGTCACCATTACCCCAAATGGCACCCAACAGACGACGCAGGGCGTGCCGCTGGCCGGACCGGCGAGCAATCCGGTGCTGTCCGGCACGCTGCCCTCGACGGTATCGGTCACTGTTACCAGGCCGAGTGCGCCTATCAGCAGCACGGCACTGGTCAACAGTCTGCTGGCGGAGGTACCGTTCGGCATCGTGCTGCCGGATGACCCTTCACTGCCGGTGCTCGCGGCGCTCAGACCCAATGTGCCGATCACCGCCCGTACCATCACCATGACGCCATATGGCACAGACGACCTTCTGGAAGCCATGATCATTGAAGGGTCGCCGGACAGCGGCCAGGCCAGCGGCATCGTGCTGGATGCCCGCAACCTGCCGTCGGGAGCGCCGATCCAGCTGAACAATGTCGATGTCGCCATCATTTCCGGCGATGTCGTGGTCAGCGGCGGGGCGGGCCCCAGCATCGTGCTGGGCGATGCCGGCAGCCAGAACATCGTGCTGGGCGAGGGCACTGATTACCTGCATGGCGGTGCGGGCAACGACACCATCGGCTCGGCCACCGGCAGCGACACGCTGCTGGGCGGGGAGGGCGATGATTCCGTGTTCGGCGGCATGAATGGCGACAGCATTGAGGGCGGCGAGGGCAACGACATCCTGCGCGGCGGCAAGGGCCATGACAGCCTGGACGGCGGGGCCGGCGACGATATCCTCTATTCCGGCTTCGGCGATGATACGCTGACCGGCGGCGAGGGGGCAGACCTGTTCGTGCTGCGCGGCTTCGATGCGAATTTCGCCGGGGCGGTGCTGAAGGCGACGGTCACCGACTTCGCGCAGGGCACTGATCGCTTCGCCGTGGAGAATGTGTCGGTGGCCGCGCTGGAAGCGGCCCTTGCGCTGCAAAGTGTGACCGAAGCGGGCGTGGTGATCGAGGTGGCGGGGGCAACCCTCACCTTCATCGGCATTTCCCAGCTTACCGCTGCCGATATCGACCAGAGCTTCTACGCCTGAGCCTGTTGGTCTGAATGCGCGGTTTGTCATGGCGACAAACCAGCGATTTCCGTCCGGCCGGATTGCTGGCATCCTTGCGCCCCATTGAAAGACCGTAGGGCCAAGGAGCCTTGCCATGTACACACCCCCTGCCTTCCGCGACGAGGACAAGGACAGCCTCCTTGCGACCATCCGCGCCGCCCGGCTGGCCAATTTCGTGACCGCCACGGCGGACGGGCCGATGGTCACGCCGCTGCCGCTGTTCTTCGACGGGAGCGAGGGGGAGCAGGGGGTGATCTACGGCCATCTGGCGAAGGCCAATCCGCAATGGCGCATCCCGCCGGTGGGCGAGGCGGTGGCGGTCTTCATGGGGCCGGACGCCTATATCACGCCGGCCTGGTATGCCACCAAGCGGGAAACCGGGAAGGTAGTGCCGACCTGGAACTATGTCGCCGTCCACGTGCATGGTCCGGTCGAGTTCTTCGAGGATGCGGACCGGCTGCTGGACCTCGTCACCCGGCTGACCGACCTGCATGAGGGCGAGCGCGCCGGTCCCTGGGCAGTGTCCGATGCGCCGCCGGAATTCGTGCAGGCGCAGCTGCGCGGGATCGTCGGCCTGCGCATGCCGGTAACCCGGATCGAGGGCAAGCGCAAGATGAGCCAGAACCGCAACGCGGCCGACCGCGCCGGCGTGGCCGCCGGGCTGGCGTCAAGCGACCGGGAGTCCGACCGCGCCATCGCGCCGCTCATCCCGTCCTGAGCCGCGCAGCCGATATCGTCTGATGTTCAGGGAAGGTTGGCTGGGGGACCTGGATTTCCAGCCATTTTCCTGTAAGACCTTGACCGATAATAAGAAATTTACAGGCTCTGAAAAGCCTGTGCAACAGCTATGTGGTCACGGCGGTGACGTTCGCGCATTCTTCGCCGGGCGTCCTCGCCCGCACATCAAACCACGCCATTTCCGGTGAGAAGTGCCCTGACTCAACCAGGGTCCCGGAAACGCACGCCCTCTCCATGGTCGTCCCCGGCCGGCAGGAACTGGATACCGGCCTTTTCAAGGGCATTCACGACGTCATCAAGTGTACGGGCATAAGGGGTGCGCGCACCCCTCTCAAAATCCGCGAGTGTTTGTTTTGCCACTCCTGCCATGGCGGCCAGCTCGAGCTGGTTAATCCCAAGCAGGGCGCGCGCGGCCCTGCACTGATATCCGGATATTTTCATAATGTTGTATTTTTATATTGACATGATCGCATTGCCAATGGGAGACACAAAATGACCCAGCTCCAGTTTTTCCTCCGTGCGGGCGGCCAACCCGCTTCTGATCGTCGATGAAGTCGAGAAGGCAGCAGCAGCCGACGAAACGGCGGCGTGGTGGATACCCTGCTGTCGCTTCTCGAGCCGGAGACGAGCCGTAACTGGTTCGATGAGTGTTTGTGTGTTGCCCGTGACGTCAGCCAGGTGAACTGGATTCTGACCGCCAACAGCCTTGGCGGGTATTCCCCCAGCGCTGATGAACCGTGTGTCTGTCGTTCCGGTTGCATCCCCGGGAGCACACAATTTCGACGCGATTCTTGCTGGCCTGAAGGCCGATATTGTCACGGAACTGGGTGTGCAACTGGCGGTCACCCTGGCGTATCGCATCCTCGCAGGGCGCGGGTTTGTCGAGGTAGAGGAGCGAAGCATGACGGCGCATGTTCATTGCCTGCCCTGGTTGCTGTGCGCGCGGGTTGTCTCTACGTCGGAGGAGCTGGATGTCGGCATTGACGCAATAGGCTGAGAAGCGGGGAGGGGTGCCGGTTTGGAACCGATAGAGCCGTCAGATATCCGGCCGCTAAAGATCGATCTCCGCGTCCGGGTCGCCGGCGGCGAGGGCGTTCATATAGGCGAGGCAAAGGTCGCGCGAGCGGTAGCGCCCACCATAGGCCTGTGTCTCCTGCCGTTCGACGATGGGGAAGGTAGAATAGATATAGCGCACATCGTCCCGATCGGTGACGCCATATAGATGAAAGAACAGGGCATCCAGCTTGGCGCGCAGCTTCAGGCGCCGCTCCTCGTCCCAGACGAAAGGCGGCTTGACAGATCCATCCGGCTCGACATGGCCCATGTCACGGGCGAAGGGCGCCATGTCATGCGCGGTGTAGGTCAGCTCCAGCACGGCGTCCCGGACGATCTCCCCGGCGCTTTTCGGACCGAAGCGCACCGTATCGAACCGCTCCGGCGGCACCACCGGCAACTGTTCGAGGATGAACAGATTTAAAGTCTGCCCTTGGATTTTCTGTCGGGTCACATAGTCGAATGGAATAGCGTTAAAATTTGCGGCAAGAAGCCACTCTTTTTTGAAATCACCTTCGCGTAACAAGAGTGGGATTTTATTCCCAAACCCGACTTCAGGCAGTAAGGCAGCAATGAAGGTGCGAACGTTGGTCGGTGCTGTAATCTCTTTGAATCCAAGGGTCCACCCAATGTCTCTATTCCAGAGGCATTTCTCTGCGAGAACCCAAAACTGCGGATTTGGCAGCCAGGATGGATCAGTATGCTGCTCGATCGTTGCTGGCTCCGGCTGTGCGGGCCGATGCTGATTTTCCAGATTTACGACGATGCTGGCGGCGCGATGGTCAAAAGCCTGCACCATCTTGCCTTCATAGAGCGGTAGCCATTGTCCTGCGGGACTATCGAAGTGATTGTCGCCAATCGGATAGGCACCTTCGCGCTCCTCCAGCTCTTCGCGGGTCCGGAAGAGACCGGAATCGTTCGTCATATGGAACATCGTCGCGTACTTCACCGGCCACGCCTTTTCCGGCGCGCCGCCGGTGTGGCGTGTCAGCACCGGCAGGCGGGCATAGATGGCGGTGGTCAGTTCGGCGTCGCGGCGCGTGCGGAAGATTGGTGCTGTACCGGTGTTGGGATTCACGCGCGCGAAATCCTCCGCCGTCAGGGGGAAACGGCGCTCAGGGTCGGCAAGCTCGCTAACGCTTTGCAGAAAGAAGCCGCACATAGCCGCATCGGAGGTCGGGGACGGGCTGGCGACGAAAACACAGAACTTGAACCGACTATCCACGTCAGGAAAAAAGGGCGGGGCGTCGTGGCGTGTGCGCCGGTTCTCGAAATCATACAGCGCCTTCAACCGGCCCTGGGTCGATATTCCTTTGAAGAAGTCGGCGGCGGTCTTGTCGGAGGCGATGCCCGACGGTGTCAGCAGGCCAACCATGCCATCGGGCTTCACCAGGGCCATCGATCGTTCGACGAACAGCGAATAGATGTTGATGTCCCCGCCGGATAGCAGCGGGTAGTCTCCACCCTTGCGGGCCATGCGGGCAGCCGCCTCGGCGCGGCTGTTGGCCTTGGCGAAATCGGCGGCCAGCGGGTCGCCGTCGCGTTCCAGCGCCGCGATCATCCGGTGGCGGTCGGCGGCGCGCTGCGCCATGGCGATCTCGCGGCGGCGGGCGGCGAACCATTCCACCTGCTGCAGTTTCATGCGGTCCCAGGGCGGGTTGCCGATGATCGCGTCGAACCCGCCGACGAGGCCCTCGGCCTCCCAGTCGGTCCAGACGCCGGGGAAGGCGACCTGCCAGTTCAGGAAGCGTTCCTCCGCCATCAGCGTGCGCGCCTCGGCCAGGATATCGGCAAGACGGCGGCCGTGCTCTCCGCGCGCCAGCGGCTCGCGCGTGCCCTGGGCGATCTCGAACGGGTCGCCATAGGACCCGTCGAAGAAGCCCTGCAGCGCCTTCATGTTATCCTTGCCCTTCAGGTCCAGCCATTCAAAGGCGTGGAGGAGGGACAGGAAGGCATCCAGCGGTGCCGTCATGATCCGGACGCCGTCGAAGATTTCCTGCGAGCGGTGCGCCTCGGCGATTTCCGCGTCCGGCAACCCTTCGATGGTCTGCATGGAGGCCGCCGATCCCAGAGCAATCTTCACCGGCTTGTGCAGCAGCAGTGGGCTGCCATAGGCCGTTGCCTTGGCGATGCCGGTCTTTACCCAGGAACCGAACAGGCTGTCACCGCAGCGCAGATGATGGTCGAGGAAGGACAGCGGCGCGCCGACCGTGAAGCTGTGCAGCCATAGCGCCACCTTCGCCAGTTCGACCGCCATCGGGTTCTTGTCCACGCCATAGACACAGCGTTTCAGCACCATGCGGCGGATGATGTGCCGGTCGTCCAGCTGTTCGGGATCGACCGTCCAGTTGCGGTCCTCGGCATTGCCGATGATGGTGGCGCGAATGCCTTCAATCCGGTCGGCCAGTGGCGAGATATATTCCCACCAGTCGACCATGGCTCCGGCTTCCGCCATGGCGGCGATCACCTGGTCGGCCATGTAGTCCACCAGGCTGACCAGGAAATGGCCGGAGCCCATCGCCGGGTCGCAGATTTTCAGGTCGAGCAGCCTTTCGGCCGGATCGAGCCGTCGCAGGATGCCCAGCTTGCGGCCTTCATCCATGTCGGTGGCGGCCAGTTCCTCCGCTTTTTGCCGGAAGGCATCCAGCCGCGCCCGGATCAGCGGTTCCAGTGTCTCGCGGATGATCAGGTTGACCAGATCGTCCGGCGTGTAATAGCTGCCGGACCCCTTGCGCGCGAAGATGTTGGGGCGGATATCGACGATGGGGCCGTCGCGCACCACCTCGTGTTCCAGCAGCCGTTCGTAGATCGAGCCCAGCTGTTGCACGCTGAGGTCGCGATAATTGATGTATTTGCGGGACCCGTCCGTCCGCTCGAAGGACAGCCTGTCGATCACCTCGGCCATCACCGAGTCGGACAGCCGTACCTGGCCCAGCAGCGGCGTGCGCACGCGGTCGAACAGGCCGCCATTATAGGGCGGCAGCCCAATCGAGGTGTCGCCTTCGTCGATGGCGCGGCACAGATCGTCCAGCACCGCCCAGTAGCGCGCAGCCGACGCCGAGAAGGTATCGCCCCTGTCCTTGCGGTCACCGATATCCAACCGGACGCGCTTGCGCAGGCCGTAATCGTCATACCGCTCGTCATTGACCGGAAGCAGGTCACGATCCTCGGCATAGAGCACGAAGAGCAGCCGATAGAGCAGGATCAGCGCCGCCTGGCGTACATCCTCCAGATCGGCGTCAGGGGCACCGTCCGCGATGGCGCGCGCGAGCAGGGGATAGACCGTATCGAAGACGAGGTTCGACAGATCGGCGGCGACGCGCTCCTCATAGAATTTGCCTTCATCGATGGCCCGAAGGTGGAAGCTCCTGATGTCCGGCCCGGAAGGCAGGAATGCCTCCCGGCGGAACATCAGGGCAAACAGCCGCAATGCATGGCGTCTTTCGCCGTCATCAAGGGCGAACAGCCCCTGGTCATGGCCGGCGATGCCAAGGACGGCAGCGAGATCGATCTCGAAGAACTGCTCGGAGACGGAACGTGCACCGGAGAAATACAGCCGCCACCGGCCACCGTTGGTGAGGATGCCCCAGCGCAACCTGCCCTCGGTCAGGTCGTCCACGCGCCTGAGATAGCGCAGCATCTGGGTGGACGGCGCCAGCTTTTCGCCTTGCCGGCCAGATTGCCGGTCGAGCGGCCGATGCCAGCGTTTCGATTCGACGATGGCAAGGCCGAAGCCGTAGCGTTTCCATTCCTCAAGGGAACGGTCGGCCTCCGCCTTCGCCCCGGCATCGGCGAACAGCAGCCCGTCCGGCACATCGTCCCGGCCCTTGACCGTCAGGTTCTGCTGGCGCATCGCCTGATCCCAGCCGAGCCGCTGGAGGATCGGCCAGATCAAATCGTCTTCGGTTCGGCTCTCGTTGGGTGTTTGCCCGGTGGGAAAGGCTTTGAAGAGGTCAGCCAGGTCCGCTGCCAGGCGATCAATCTTTTCGTCGCTGACGCTGTGCCATTCCGCGTTGCGGACAATCGACTGGGTCAGGAAGTCGCTGGTGAACAGGCTTCCCTGAAAAACATGATCGATCATCCGATTGTCTGTCCCTGCGATGCGCCTGCCCGATGCCAACTGGCTTGGTCAGTCGAGCTTATCTTCTTGAGAATACAAGGTAGCGCACAAAAGCGCCGTCCGACAATCAGGCGGCATCATATGCGCTGGCGCGTTCTGGCCGACGCCGGCTCGCAGGGTCGCGGACAGCGCCGCCAGGATTTCCCGCTGCCAGGCGGAAACCAGCGCCCATGTCCCGCCGTGAAGGCGTCGGCGGGAACCGCATGGCCATGCGCCACCGGCCCAAGCGCAATCAGCATAACCAGCAGGGCAGCCAGCACGTGCCGAAAAGACATGGGAACCCTTCGATTTCCGGTTGTCCGCCAAGCGGCCAGACGCCAGAACACTATCGGCAAAACGTCATTGCTTCAATCCCCCCTGGGGGGATATGTTCCGATAATGACGGATCACGCGCCCCACCATCATCATGACGACATACTGAAACGGCTGCGCCGCGCGGAAGGCCATCTGCGCAGTGTGATCGCCATGATGGATGAGGGGCGGCCCTGCGTCGTCCTCGCCCAGCAGCTTCATGCGGTCGAGCGGGCGATCAGCGAAGCCAAGCGCGTCCTTATACGCGATCATATCGACCATTGCCTGGACAGTGCGGTGGCCGGCGACGGGCAGGACCATCTTGCCGAATTCAAGGAAATCACCCGCTACCTCTGAAGGCGGCGCGACATGCTCGACATTCTGGCGAACCGTATCTACCGGCACCTGTTCGCCGCGCAGATACTCTCCCTGCTCGGCAGCGGCCTCACCACGGTGGCGCTCGGCCTGCTGGCCTATGACCTTGCCGGCGCCGATGCCGGGGCGGTGCTCGGCACCGCGCTGGCCCTGAAGATGGTCGCCTATGTCGGCGTCGCACCGGTGGCGGGCGCGCTTGCCGGCCGCTGGCCCCGGCGGCGGCTTCTGGTCTTGCTCGATCTGTGCCGGGCGGCGCTGGTCCTGCTGCTGCCCTTTGTCACCGAAATCTGGCAGATCTATGCGCTGGTTTTCCTGTTCCAGTCCTTCTCCGCCGCCTTCACGCCAGCCTTCCAGGCGACCATTCCCGACATCCTGCCCGGGGAGCGCGACTATACCAGGGCGCTCTCGCTGTCGCGGCTGGCCTATGATCTGGAAACGCTGCTGAGCCCGCTGCTGGCCGGGCTGCTACTCACCCTCATCAGCTTCCACTGGCTGTTCCTCGGCACGACGTTCGGCTTCCTCGCCTCCGCCGTGCTGGTGGTCTCGGTGCGGCTGTCCTCGCCCCGGCCAGAGGCGGGACAGGGGAGCTTCGGCAAGCGGCTCACGCGCGGCGCTCGGCTCTATCTGGCCACGCCCCGGCTGCGCGGGCTGCTGGCGCTCAGCCTTGCGGTGGCGGCGGCCGGCGCCATGGTGATCGTCAATACCGTGATTCTGGTGCGCGAGGCGCTGGGCGGCAGCGACCGCGATGTCGCGCTGTTCTTCGCCGCCTACGGGCTGGGCTCGATGATCGTGGCGCTGACCCTGCCGCGCCTGCTGGAAAGTCTGTCCGCGCGACTGGTCATGCTGGCGGGCGGCGCCGGCCTTGCGATTCTGCTGCCCCTCGCGGCCATAAGCCAGGACTACGCCGCCGCGCTGGCCCTCTGGCTGCTGCTGGGCGCGGCCTCGGCGCTGGTGCAGACGCCGGGCGGACTGCTGCTGAAACGTTCCTCCCATGCCGAGGACCGGCCGGCCCTGTTCGCCGCTCAGTTCGCCCTGTCGCATGCCTGCTGGCTGCTGACCTATCCGCTGGCCGGCTGGCTCGGAGCCATGCTCGGACTGGAGGCCACCTTCTATGTTCTGGCAGCGATTGCGGCGGTGGGAACAATGATCGCCGCGCTGGTCTGGCCAGCGGGCGATCCCAGCGTGCTGCCGCACGATCATCCCGAACAGGCGCACAATCATGCGCATATCCATGATCCCCACCACCAGCATGAGCATGAAGGCTGGGAGGGACCGGAGCCGCACAGCCACCCGCACCGGCACGGGCCGCTGCGGCACAGCCATGAGCTGGTGATCGACGATCATCACCCGGTCTGGCCACGGTGATACCGGGAACCCGGCAGACCCGCGACCCAGGCGAAACTGCCCGGGCCACGGGTCGTCGCTTGCCGTCACGGAGCGGTCAGGACAAATCCGCCTTGCGCTGCAGATAATCCTCGCGGTCGATTTCTCCGCGCGCATAGCGTGCCTTGAGAATGTCGAGCGCGCTGCTGTTCAACGGTGCCGCTGTTTGCGTTTGATGCCCCGCGCCGAACCAGCGGAACAGCAGGATCAGGACCGCTGCCAGTATCGCAATGAACAGGATGGCAGAGAGGCCGTGGAAGGCCATTCCCCAGAACCATCCGCCACCGTCATAGCCCATCATCGCACCGGGCTGGTGCCAGTTCTGCCACATATCATCCCCCTTTCAATCGACCTGACGCAGGGCGCCGGTGCGGCGGTCGATTGCCAGCCGCTGGACCAGCGAGCCCTCCCGGGTGACGATATCGGCCAGAATCTCGCCATGCTCGGTCGGCTTGATCTCGCCGAGCTTCAGCCGCGGATTGCCGTGCCAGTCGAGGCGGCGCTGCAGCATCTCTCTCACCTGTTCCGGCGCGATCTCCTGCTCGACACGGTCCGGCATGCCATAGATCATGCCCTGGCCCATCATGCCCGGACCCGTCATACCTTGCCCCATCATGCCCTGGCCCATCATGCCCTGGCCCATCATGCCGGGACCTATCGGCCCATATCCCGGCATGCCATAGCCGCGGCGGTCATCGTAGCCCTGCAGCATCGGACCGGGCATGGCGTACCCATTGCCCGATCCCCGCATCATCGGCATCGGCCCGGAGAAGCGATTGCCATCCGGCCCGCCGGGCGGCTGTTGCATCCAGCCTCCGGGCCAGCCACCGGGCATGCCTTGCCCCTGCATCATCCCGGGGCCTGCGCCGATACCCGGGCCCATACCCTGACCCATACCCGGGCCCATGCCGGAACCGGGCATGCGCTGACCGGGAACAGCAGAGTCCGTCTGGTTGCCCTGCCCGCTTCCCATGGTTTGCGCGAAGGCGGCCGGGGTTACGTCAGTGCCATGTATTGCCAACACAAGCGCCATCGAGGTCGCGCCAATGAGGATGGGTCGGATCAAATTCTTCATGATTTTGTTCCTTGTCCAAGGTTCGTTCATTTGCCATCGCCATGACCGCCATGGCCCCGATGCATGAAAACATGCAGGCCGATGCAGATCAGCAGAGGCAGGAAGAGAGGCAGCGCGTCGGCGACCTGGAGCCGGTATTCGACCCACAGAAAGATCGCCAGCGCCGCCAACATGAGGCAGACCGCATAGCCTGCCGGCGTATTGAGAAAGCCCGATTGTTTGGTCTTCATATGCTTGCTCGCTTGTCGATGCGGGAAACGCCGTCGCTTGAAGGCGGCGTCCTTGGCCTCGCGACAAAAGCGAGGCGCCATCAGACCAGAGCGGGCCGCCTGGGAGGGTGCTTGGCGGGAGAGAGCCCCGCACGCACGATCCGATAGGGCCTGGCGGAAAGAACGCCCGCCTTTCCGGCGTCATCGATGCCCATCGCCGCCGGCAGCACGCCAAAAACAAGGCAGAGTTGAGTGCATCCGCAGTCGAGAAGATCTGAGGTCGCAGCCCTGTCACAGGGACGGGCGACGCTCAGCACGGAAGCCGCATCCTCCGCCCCATAAGAGTGCGTGGCCTGTCGCATGCCATCGCCTGGGCCAGCATCTGCAGCGAACGCGTGCGGGGCAAACACCAGCAGCAGGCAGCACAGGGCCGCCATCCGCACGATATCTGCCAGTCCGCATTTCATACCGTCACGCCTATCCTTTTCCAGCACCGGCATCTTGCTTGCAATCCAGCGCCAGCACATTGATGCAGATCAACCGCCATCCTGGGCACAACACCCGCCTGCATGCCCCTTCGCCCGCGATTTCTGGATCGGCGGGCAAGGCGTGTCGCCATAGGAGCAGAATACGCAACAATCACTAGGCAGGGGCCGAAGCAGGCTTTTGCAGCCCCCGCACTCGTAGAAATACTGGCAAGCATTCTCCAGCATCGTCTCCACCGAGACATGCCCACATGTCGGACAGGTGATCGTCGATTGCAGCACCGTCATCATGCCTGCCTTCAATCCCGCAGCCTGACGGCGCGCAACCGCAAGGCATTACCGATGACGCTGACCGAGGACAGCGCCATGGCGGCGGCAGCGACGATCGGTGACAGCAGGATGCCCAGGAACGGATAGAGGATGCCCGCGGCGACCGGCACGCCGGCCGCATTGTAGATGAAGGCAAAGAACAGGTTTTGCCGGATGTTCCGCATCGTCGCCTCGGACAGGCGCCGTGCCCTGACAATGCCCATCAGATCGCCGCGCAGCAGGGTCACGCCAGCGCTCTCGATGGCGACATCGGTGCCGGTGCCCATGGCGATGCCGACATCCGCTGCGGCCAGCGCCGGCGCATCGTTCACGCCGTCGCCGGCCATCGCAACCACCCGTCCCTCGTCGCGCAGCTGCTTGACGATTGCCGCCTTCTGTTCGGGTAGCACCTCGGCCTCCACCCTGTCGATGCCGAGCTTCCTGGCAACCGCCTGTGCCGTGGTCTTGTTGTCGCCTGTCAGCATGACAACGGCGATGCCATCGGCGTGCAGCGCTTTTATGGCCGCCGGCGTCGACTCCTTTACCGGGTCGGCGATCGCGACGACTCCGGCAGGCTCACCGTCAACTGCCGCCAGAATCGCCGTCGCGCCGTCCTGGCGCAGCGTATCGGCGATTTCTTCCAGCGGACCGGTTTCGATATCGTGCTCGCCGAGGAACCGGGCATTGCCCACCACGAGCTTTCGCCCATCGACCATACCCAGCACGCCCTTGCCGGTCGGCGAATCGAAGTCGCTGGTCTGCAGCAGGTCGAGCGAACGCTCCCTGGCGGCGGCCACGATGGCGGCGGCGAGAGGGTGTTCGCTGCTCTGTTCGAGGCTGGCGAGCAGGCGGAGCAGATCATCTTCCCCGAACCCGCCGAGGGTCCTGATCGCGGTGACCTTGGGCCGGCCCTCTGTAAGGGTGCCGGTCTTGTCCACGATCACGGTAGCGACCTTCTCCATGCGTTCCAGCGCCTCGGCATTCTTGATCAGGACGCCCTCCTGGGCACCCCGGCCGACGCCGACCATGATCGACATCGGCGTTGCCAGCCCGAGCGCGCAGGGACAGGCAATGATCAGCACGCTCACCGCCGCGATCAGCGCATACCCAATCGCCGGCACCGGTCCCCAGAGAGACCAGGCCGCGAAAGCCAGCAGCGCAATCAGGATGACCACTGGCACAAACCAGGAGGAGACCACATCCGCCAGCCGCTGGATCGGCGCGCGCGAGCGCTGCGCCTCGGACACCATCCGCACGATCTGCGCCAGCATCGTATCACGGCCGACCTTCTCCGCCCGCATGATGAAGCTGCCCTGGCCGTTGATCGTCCCGCCAATGACCTTGTCATCCGGCTGCTTGGGGACCGGCATGGATTCGCCGGTTACCATCGATTCATCGACGCTGGAGCCGCCTTCGGTGACCATCCCATCGACTGGCACCCGGTCTCCCGGGCGGACCCTGAGCCGGTCGCCAGCCGCGACCCGATCCAGATCGACTTCCGCTTCCGTACCATCATCCGACAGCCGGCGCGCCGTCGTCGGCGACATGCCGAGCAGCGCCTTGATCGCCCCGGACGTCGTCTCCCGCGCCCGCAGTTCCAGCACCTGCCCCAACAGCACCAGAACGGTGATGACCGCCGCCGCCTCGAAATAGACGGCCACCGCCCCCTCTGCATTGCGAAACGCCTCGGGGAAGATGCCTGGCGCCAGAGTGGCGACGATGCTGTAGATCCAGGCCACGCCGGTTCCCATGGCGATCAGGGTGAACATGTTGAGCGACCGGTTCACCACCGACTGCCAGCCCCTGACGAAGAACGGCCAGCCCGCCCAGAGCACCACTGGTGTGGCCAGGACGAGCTGGACCCAGTTCGATATCTGCGCCGGAATCAGATGCGACAATCCCGTCAGATGGCCGCCCATCTCCAGCAGGAAGACGGGTGCGGCCAGCGCGAGGCCGATCCAGAATCGCCGCGACATGTCGGCGAGTTCCGGGTTCGGGCCTTCGTCAAGTGATACCTCCGCCGGCTCCAGCGCCATGCCGCAGATCGGACAGCTGCCGGGGCCGGTCTGGCGGATTTCAGGGTGCATCGGGCAAGTATAGATCGCGCCGGCATCCGTCTCTTTTTCAGCAGGCTTATCGCCAAGAAAGCTCTCCGGCGCTGCGACGAATTTTTCCTGGCATCGCGCCGAACAGAAATAGAAGGTGTTCCCCGTATGCGCGGCACGGTGCTTCGTCACATGCGGATCGACACGCATGCCGCAGACGGGATCGGTCGCGGTCAGGGCGCCATTGTCTTTAGCATGCGCATGGTCGCCGTGATCCTGATGGCCGTGATGGTCCATGTCGATTCCTCTTGGGGGAATGGCATATTGCCACGCCGCAGAGTTTCCGGGCTGCGAATGGCCGCAGTTCACCGAGCATCGCACGCGCTACTGTCAAGATAGGGCTTCCAGTGCCGGGAAGGTCAAGCCTATCTATCGGCAATTCATGAAAGTCAGGGTTGCACCTCACGGATAGTGCGCTGGAAATGGAAAGTTAGCGTCCGCGGAAGTGGTGTAATTTCATCGGCGCTGCCGATGTAATCCGGGTGGCCATCGAGGTGTATGGTCGAGGTGGAGTCTCGCGTCGGGACATAGTGGGACTCCTTCTTGCCCATTATGCCCGCCCACATACGAAATTCCTGACAGTCCCGACCGTCTGTTCGCGCAGAAATGACGAGTGGTTGATCTCCAGCCGCTACATGATGGTTGAGGCCTTCGCAGACATCAACAAAGAGGAGATTGACCCTATTCTCAGCATAACCACCAAAGCCGCCTGATCATGACCTCAGGCCATCCGTAAAATTACAACACCTTGACGGACGTGACCCCGGGAAGCGCACGAATCAGGTCTACCGGTTCAATCTCCTCTCTGTAGGCCAGCCGCCGCTGCCCGGCCTTTCCCAGCCAATATTCATAAACGAAGCGGGTCAGCTCCGGACATCCTTCAGCAGATGACATCCGTCACGGCTGCTTACAGCGGGGTTGCAGACACAGAAATGGCCGTCCGCGCAGGGCGGACGGCCATCGGCCTAGTCGGACTGTACTTTACCCGATGATCTCGAAATTGTCGGTCGTCAGGCTGCCCTCTGCCACCCCCACCAGGGTTACAGAGTCGCCGTCGGAAAAATCGATGACAGCGCCTTCCTCGGTATAGAGCACTGCATCCAGCACGGATGCGGCATCATAAAGCATATCCCCATATTCCGCCTGAAGGACCAGGCGGTCAGACATCTCGAAATCCAGAATGACGTCTTCGCCCTGCCCTTCCAGATGCAGGAAGCGGTCAGCGCCGTCGCCGCCGGTCATCGTATCGTTGCCGCGTCCGCCCACGAGGGAGTCATCGCCGATGCCGCCCTCGATGGAATCATCGCCGCTGCCACCACGCACCGTATCGTCACCATCGCCGCCGGTGAGTGTGTCATTGCCGGCCGCACCGAACAGGGTCTCGGCAGCTTCGGCACCTTCGAGAAGGTCATCGCCTTCGGTTCCGACCGAAACCTCAGGCTCGGGTGTTTCTCCGGAGTCATCCCCGTCCTCGTTGCTGAAGACGATGAAATTATCCGCCGTCAGGGAATCAGCCGCCACGCCCTCCAGGGTGATGCGGTTGCTTCCGCCAAGGTTGAGGATGGCATTGCCATCGGCATAGGTGACCAAGGCAAGAAGGTCGGCTCCAGCCGCAATCCCGGTGCCGTTAAAGTCGCTGACAACCTTGATGAAATCCGCGGAAGCGTCAAAATCGGTGATGATGTCGGCCCCGCTCTCCTCATAGAAAACGAAGGTATCGGCGCCATCACCGCCGGTCATGGTATCCTTGCCCTTGCCGCCGATGATGATGTCGTCGCCAGCGCCGCCATCGATCGAATCATGGCCCTGGCCGCCGCCAAGGGTCTCGCTGCCACCTCCACCAAAAATCGTGTCGCCCTGCTTGCCGCCCTGCACCTCATTCGCACCGGAACTGTCCGCGCGGAGATCGATGAGGTCAAACCCGATGCCAGTGGAGATCGTGTCGTTGCCTGCGGCGCCGATTACCGTGTCGAAGCCGACGCCGGTTTCGATGAGATTGTCGCCATCATCATCGAAGATCTCTTCACCCTGGCCATTTGCCTGGTTCATCATTGCCATCTTCCTAACTCCTGATTCTTGTATTCCTAGCGGGCCGCCTAACGCGTGCACCCAATGAGTAACGAGGCATGCGGAAGTTGGTTGCAGGCACTGAATCAATCAGGCGAAATGAATTTGACATCGCTTCGATCATCGCGCGGGCGCCTTGCCCGAAACGGCCACCAGCACGCTGCATGGGGCATGGGCGAGCAGCGAAGCGCCGACGGAGCCGCCCCACCACCGGGCAAGCGCGCTCTGTTCGCGGTGCCCGACGACGACCAGGTCCGCGCCGATCTCGCGGGCCATTCGGCCGATCTCCTCGGCGGGGTTGCCCGTGCAGAGACGTGTTTCGACGGAGAGGCCTACCCGCCGCAGCTCTTCCGCGCCCGCCGTCAGCACGCGGCGCACTTCCTGATATTCACGCTCTGGCAAGTCTGAGGGGGCCGCCGCCTCAGCGAGCGCGACACCCAACTCGTGTGCGACGACGGCGAGGAGATAGACACGAGCCTGGCAAAGCGAGGTCAGTTCGGCCCCCTGATCCAGCGCCTCACGACCGTGCTGGCTGCCGTCATAGGCCAGGAGGATCGTCCGATACATTGTGGTTCTCCTTCAATGAGCGCCGTGGAATGCCTTTTTCGAGCCAGGCTGCGGACAGAGCAGGTGGGAGGACTTTAATCTCTACCTCTGGACATTCAATAGGTAGCCACCTATTAGTGTAGCCAAAGGGAACCATGCAGGCAATGAGATGATTAATCCTCTCAACGATCAGGAACAATTCGGCCTTCGCCTCGGGCTGGTCGCCCGGCTGTGGCGCGCCGAGATCGACCGGCGGTTGGCCACCTTTGGCCTCACCGAGTCCCGCTGGTTGACCCTGTTACATCTCTCTCGCCTGCCCCAAGCGGCAACCCAGCGGGAGCTGGCTGAGGCGGTCGGGGTGCGGGGGCCGACCCTGGTGCGCACGCTGGACCGGCTTGAAGCCGAGAAGCTGATCGAACGCCGGATAGAAGCTTCCGACCGCCGCACCAAATCGGTCCACCTGCGCGCGGAGGCCGACCCCGTCCTGGAACGGATCGAAGAAACCGCGGCGGCGGTGCGTGCGGAAATCTTCTCCGACATCTCCAGTGACGAGGTGGCGACTTGCCTGAAGGTCTTGGAGCAGATCGCCGGCAAGCTGGGCGGCACGCCAAGGGCGATGCGGCCCGCGGACGAAGACCGATGAGGGGTAGGCCATGGACCAGCATGTGAGCCGCCTGGAACACCAGAGCCACGATCCGGAAACCGATCTGCAAACAGCCCCCGACAAGGAGACGGAGGCAGCGTCAGAGGCGGCTTCACCTCCTGCCCGCACCCGTCCATGGCGACTGTATGGGGCGATCCTGGCGGCGCTGATCGTTCTCGGGGGCGGTGGCTGGTGGCTATATCAGCAGTTCACCCACATTTTTGTGACGGATGCCCGTGTTGCTGCCGACATCGTTGCCGTGAGCAGCCGGGTTCCCGGCTGGGTCACCGCCGTAAAGGTCATTGCGGGCGATTCCGTTCGCAAAGGTGACATACTGGTCAGGATCGATAACCGGGAAAGCCGCCTGCTCGTTCAGGAACTTGATGCGCAACTTGCGGGAATCGGCCGCCGCCGAGAGGAAATCGAAGCGCGCATCGCACTCACCGACCGTCAGACGCAAAGTCGTATTACCGCCAAAAAGGCGGCAGTAAGGGCGGCCGAAGCCGCGCTGGCTGCCGTGTCGGCACAACGCGATCTTGCCAGACAGGACAATGATCGGGCTGAGAAGCTGGCGCCGAGGGGCGCCATCACCCGCGCGCGCCTGGACCAGACGCGCGCGGCGCTGGAGACGGCAAAGCAACAGGTGTTGAGCGCCCAAGCGGACCTGGAGAACACTCGCGCTGCCGTTGCCGAGGCCGAAGCGGCACGCGAGGAACTCACAGTACTCCAACGCCAGTTGGCCGAACTCGGCCCAGAAGAACAGCGGCTGCGCGTGCAACGGGAGCGCGCAGCGCTCGATCTCGAAGACCGCACCATCGTCATGCCGTTCGATGGCGTCGTGGACCAGACCTTTGTGGACGAGGGCGAATACGTCACGCCCGGCCAGCGCCTGCTGATGGTCCATGATCCCGAGCGCGTGCGCGTCGAGGCCAACATCAAAGAGACCGGCATCCGCTTCTTCCGGCTCGGAAAGACCGTTACGATCACTGTCGATGCTTTGCCGGGGCGGCGCTTCGAGGGGAAGGTCACGCGCGTCGGTCAGGCTGCAACCAGCGAGTTCGCGCTGCTGCCCAACCCCAACCCGAGCGGTAATTTCACAAAGATCACCCAGCGCCTGCCGGTTCGCATCGCCGTCCAGCAGGACGGCGGCGCCCTCAAGCCCGGCATGATGGTGGAGTTGGAGGTCAGAGTCGGTGACTAGCGCGTCGCACCCGGACAGTATCGAGGGGCTGTTCGCCCGTTTCGGCCCGGCGTATCGCTGGCTGGTCACGGCGACGGTCATGATGGGCACGATAGCCACCATCCTGACCGCGACGATCGTCAATGTGGCCCTGCCCGACATCATGGGCGCCTTCGGCATGGGCCAGGACAAGGCGCAGCTCCTGTCCACAGGCTTCCTTGCCGCGATGACCGGAACCATGCTGCTCAACGCCTGGATGGTCGAGACGCTCGGCCAGCGCGCGACCTTCATGCTGGCGGTGATGGTCTTCATCGTCGCCTCCGTCATGGGCGGGCTGGCCCCTGCGGAAGGTGTGCTGATTCTGGCCCGCGTGCTCCAAGGCGGCGCGGCTGGCATCCTGCAACCCTTGGCCATGCAGGTGATTTTCCAGGTCTTCCCGCCGCAAAAACGCGGCTCGGCCATGGGCATCTATGGTATCGGCGTGGTGCTGGCCCCGGCGCTCGGTCCCACGCTGGGCGGAATCATGGTGGATAGCTTCAGCTGGCGCTATGTGTTCTTCATGGCCGTGCCGTTCTGCCTTGTCGGGCTGTTCCTCGCCACCCTCTTCATGCCGGGGCGGGCAACTTCGGGATCGCCGCGCAAATTCGACTGGATCGGTTTCGGGCTAATGACCGTGTTCCTCGTAACCTTGCTCAACGGCCTGTCGAATGGACAACGTGATGGATGGTTCTCCGATTCTATCCTGCGCGACTTCGCCGTCGCCTTTATCTCGGGCATCGGCTTCATCGTCTGGGAACTGCACGCGCCCGCGCCCATGCTCAATCTCAAGCTCTTCACGAACCGGGTGTATGCGGGCGCGTCTGTCGTGGCCTTCATCTTCGGGGCGGGAATCTACGGTTCGACCTTCTTGATTCCGCTGTTCGCGCAGACGATCCAGGGCTATACGCCGACCCGCTCCGGCCTGCTGCTGATGCCGGCGG
This sequence comes from Oceanibaculum indicum P24, assembly GCF_000299935.1. Taxonomy (NCBI): domain Bacteria; kingdom Pseudomonadati; phylum Pseudomonadota; class Alphaproteobacteria; order Rhodospirillales; family Oceanibaculaceae; genus Oceanibaculum; species Oceanibaculum indicum. The sequence continues at coordinate 144,778 of NZ_AMRL01000007.1, forward strand.
GGCTGATCCTGGCGCTCGTCTTCCCGATAGCCGGGCGTCTCACCGATAAGACGCCGGCGTATGTCATGGTCATGTTTGGCCTGGCGGTCTTCGCATTGTCGTCGTTCCTGATGACCGGCGTCGATACCGATACCTCCTTCTGGCTGTTTGCCTGGTGGATCATGCTGGGCCGGATCGGGCTTGGCTTCATCATGCCGAGCTTGAACGCTGGCGCCCTCAAGGCGCTGCCAATGACGCTACTCGGTCAGGGCTCCGGCGCGATCAACTTCGTGCGCCAACTCGGCGGCGCCTTCGGCGTCAACCTGCTTTCCATCGCGCTGGAGCGGCGCTCGCAGCTTTACGTGGACAGCTTCACGACGGCGCAGCACGCGGGCAACAGCACGACGACCGGCTTGCTGCGCGATGTGACCGGCTTGCTAGCGCAGGCCGGTGTGCCGGAAGCGATTCGCCAGGCCGGAGCGATGAACTATCTTGGCCGCATGATCTACAGCCAGGGCAACATGCTGGGATATCGCGACAGCTTCTTTATTGTCGGCGTGATCTTCCTGGCCGCCCTTGTCCCAACATTGATGATGCGCCGGAGGTCCACGCCTCCGGCGCTGCAGGCAAGTGAGGCCATGCGTCACCCGCCATCGTCGCAGAACGCGATCCAGCAGGGTCGGTGACGCACGAGATTTGGCGTAGATGTTGGCAAGCCCAACATCTAGCAATGTTTTGTCAGATCTAGTTTGATGGGGTGGTTCAGAGCGGTCCGTTGGGATTGCTCCAGAAAGGGGCGGGCCATCCAATAATCACATATCCACCGACGCCAGAATTCCCTTATTGAGTACCTACCCTAAGGCAGCAACCCAGCGGCAGGGTCAACAACGACCGGATGACGAGATGCGCAAACCGATTAGAACTTGGCTTTGGCGAATCGCCCTTATCGCGCTTGCCGGTGGCGCTGCTGTCGCTGCTTGGTGGCATTTTCAACCGCAGGACTTGCCGGACGGGTTTGCCGGCGGAAACGGCCGGATCGAGGCGGTCGAGATAGATATCGCGGCCAAGACCGCAGGCCGGATCCGGGAGATCCTGGTCAACGAGGGCGACTTCGTCCGCGCCGGCCAGGTCTTGGCGAAAATGGACACGGCCGTCCTGGAGGCGCAGTTCCGGGAGGCCGAAGCGCATCTGCGGCGGGCGCTCATCGGCATCGAGACCGCGCAAAGCCGGGTGACCCAGCGTGAAGCCGAGAAGCAGGCCGCCGAGGCGCTCATAGCTCAGAGGAAGGCCGAATTCGACGCCGCGCAAAGGCGGGTCGCGCGCTCGGAGGAACTCTCCCCGAAAGGCGCCGTCCCCGTCTCGAAGCTGGACGACGACCGCGCCGCCTTTCAGGCGGCGAAGGCTGCGGTTGGCGCCACTGAGGCGCAGGCGGCGGCCGCGCAAGCCGCCATAGGGGAAGCCAAGTCGGATGTCATTGCCGCGGAGGCCTCGGTGGAAGCGGCGCGGGCCACCATCCAGCGCATCCAGGCCGATATCGACGACAGCGTGCTGAAGTCGCCGCGTGACGGCCGCGTCCAGTACCGCGTCGCCCAGCCCGGCGAGGTGCTCTCTCCCGGCGGCGTGGTGCTGAACATGGTCGATCTCACCGATGTCTACATGACCTTCTTCCTGCCGACGGAACAGGCCGGGCGGGCCGCGCTGGGAGCCGAGGCACGGCTCGTGCTCGACGCCGCCCCACAATACGTGGTCCCGGCCGCAATCTCCTTCGTCGCGGACGTCGCACAGTTCACGCCCAAGACGGTGGAAACGGAAGAAGAACGCCAGAAGCTGATGTTCCGCATCAAGGCGCGGATCGCCCCGGACCTGCTCAGAGAGCACCTCCTCCAGGTCAAGACCGGCCTGCCGGGCATGGCCTATGTGCGGCTCAACCCGCGGGTGGATTGGCCGCCTGAACTGCAGGCCAGGCTGCCGCAATGAGCCGGGATGTAAATCAACAGATCGAGGATGGCAGGGGGCGCGCCGCGCCGATTGCCCGCCTGCGGGATGTGTCCCTGCGCTACGGCAAGGTGCGTGCGCTCGACGAGGTCACCATCGACATCCCGGCGGGCTGCATGGCCGGGCTGATCGGCCCGGACGGGGTTGGCAAGTCGAGCCTGCTGGCACTGATCTCGGGCGCCCGCGCGGTCCAGACGGGGCAGGTCGAGGTGCTCGGCGGCGATATGGCCGATTCGCGCCATCGCCGCAGAGTCGGCCCGCGTATCGCCTACATGCCGCAGGGCCTGGGGCGCAACCTCTATCCGACGCTCTCGGTGTTCGAGAATCTCGACTTCTTCGGGCGTCTGTTCGGGCATGATGGCGGCGAACGGGCGCGCCGCATCGAGGCGCTGACCGAGGCCACCGGGCTCAAGCCGTTTCTCGATCGGGCGGCGGGCAAGCTATCCGGCGGGATGAAGCAGAAGCTCGGCCTCTGCTGCGCGCTGATCCACGACCCGGACCTGCTCATCCTCGACGAGCCGACCACCGGCGTCGATCCCCTCTCACGACGCCAGTTCTGGGAGTTGATCGCCGGCATCCGTCGTTCCCGGCCCGGCATGAGCGTGCTGGTGGCCACGGCCTATATGGAGGAGGCGGCGCGCTTCGACTGGCTGGCGGCAATGGACGGTGGGCGGGTGCTGGCCAGCGACACGCCCCAAGGCCTGCTGCAGAGCACGGGGGCGGATTCGCTGGAGGCAGCCTTCATCCGGCTGCTGCCGGAAGACAAGCGCCGGGATTATCGGGCGGTCGAGATTCCGCCGCGGCCGGAAGACGATGGCGATACCGCGATCGAGGCCCGGGATCTGACCATGCGCTTCGGCGAGTTCACCGCGGTCGATCATGTGAACCTGCGTGTCCCACGGGGTGAGATCTTCGGTTTTCTCGGTTCCAACGGCTGCGGCAAGACCACGACGATGAAGATGCTGACAGGCCTCCTGCCGCCGAGCGAAGGCCGGGCCTGGCTGTTCGGACACGAGGTGGACCCGCACGACCTCGCGACCCGCCGCCGCGTCGGCTACATGTCGCAATTCTTCTCGCTCTACACCGAGCTCACGGTGCGGCAGAACCTGGATCTGCATGCCCGGCTGTTCCACGTGCCCGCTGCCGAGATTTCAGGGCGGGTGGACGAAATGGTTGAACGCTTCGATCTGGCCGCGGTGATTGACAGCTTGCCGGGTCGGCTGCCCCTCGGCCACCGGCAACGCCTATCGCTGGCGGTCGCCATGATCCACAAGCCCGAGATGCTCATCCTCGACGAGCCCACCTCGGGTGTCGACCCGGTGGCGCGCGACGCCTTCTGGCGCATGCTGGTCGAGCTGTCGCGCCGCGACGGCGTGACCATCTTCATCTCCACCCACTTCATGAACGAGGCTGAGCGCTGCGACCGCATCTCTCTGATGCATGCGGGCCGGGTTCTGGTCACTGACACGCCTGCCGCCCTGGTAGGCAAACGCGGCGTGGACAGCCTGGAAGACGCTTTCGTCGCCTATCTGGAGGATGCCGCAGCGGAGGGCGCGGACGAGGCACGCCGGCCGAACGCAACAGCTTCGCTCGATTCGGTCGAGGCGTCGGCAGGCCATGTCGAACCACAGGGCTGGCGGCGCCAGTTCGACCCCCGACGCATGATCAGCTATGCCCGGCGCGAAGGGTTGGAGCTGCGCCGCGATCCCATCCGGCTGACGCTGGCGCTGCTCGGCAGCGTCATCCTGATGTTCGTGATGGGCTATGGCATCAACCTCGATGTCGAGGATCTCACCTTCGCGGTGCTGGATCGCGACCAGACCACCGTCAGCCGCGACTATACGCTCAACCTCGCCGGCTCCCGGTATTTCGTCGAGCGGGCGCCGATTACCGGTTACGCCGATCTCGACCGGCGAATGCGCGAAGGCGACATCAGTCTGGCGATCGAGATTCCGCCGGGCTTCGCGCGCGACATGGCCCGGGGCCGGCGCGTCGAGATCGGCGCCTGGATCGACGGCGCCATGCCGACACGGGGGGAGACTGTCCGCGGCTATGCGCAGGGGATTCATGCCCACTGGCTGGCGACCAAGGCGCGCGAGGCCGGCTACGGCGAGGCTTTGGCGGGGCTCGTCAATATCGAGACCCGGTTCCGCTACAACCCGGACGTCAAGAGCCTGGTGGCGATGGTGCCGGCGGTGATCCCGCTGCTGCTCATGCTGATCCCGGCCATGCTCGCGGCGCTCAGCGTGGTGCGCGAGAAGGAGCTCGGCTCGATCACCAACTTCTACGTCACGCCAACCACGCGGCTCGAATTCCTACTCGGCAAGCAGCTCCCTTACGTGGGCCTGTCCTTCCTGAGCTTCCTGCTGCTCACGCTGCTCGCGGTGACCGTCTTCGGCGTGCCGCTGAAGGGCAGCTTCCTGACGTTGGCGGCGGGCGCGCTGCTCTATGTCGGCGCCGCGACGGCCGTGGGTCTGCTGATTTCCACCTTCATGCGCAGCCAGATCGCGGCGATCTTCGGCACGGCGGTGCTCACCATCCTGCCGGCCGCGAACTTCTCCGGCATGATCGACCCGGTCTCCTCGCTCCAGGGCGTTGGTCGGCTGATCGGCGAGATCTACCCGACCACGCATTTCCTGACGATTGCGCGCGGCACCTTCTCGAAGGCCCTCAACTTCTCCGACCTGCATGCCGCCTTTCTCCCACTGGCGCTGGCCGTGCCGATCCTGATCGGGCTGTCCGCCGCGCTGCTCAAGAAGCAGGAGCGGTAGTCCATGCGCCTTGCCAATATTTTCCATCTCGGTGTCAAGGAGTTGCGCAGCCTCGTCCGCGACCCGATCATGCTTGTGCTGATCGTCTACGCCTTCACCGTTTCGGTCTACACGGCGGCCACAGCCATGCCGGAGACCCTCAACAAGGCGCCGATCGCGGTTGTGAATGAGGATCGCTCGCCGCTGTCATGGCGCATCGTCAGCGCCTTTTACCCGCCCTATTTCGTGCTCCCCAAGGTGATCGACCAGGCCGAGATGGACGCCCGCATGGATGCCGGCCTCGACACCTTCGCCCTCGACATCCCGCCCAACTTCCAGCGCGATCTGCTGGCGGGGCGGCGGCCAACGGTCCAGCTCAACGTCGATGCCACGCGCATGAGCCAGGCGTTCACCGGCAGCGGCTATATCCAGACCATCGTAAGCGACGAGGTGCGCGCCTTCGCGCAGCGTTATCGCGAAGTTCCGGAGTTGCCCGTCGATCTGGCGCTCCGGGTGCGCTTCAATCCCCAGCTCAACAAGTCGTGGTTCGGCGCCATCATGCAGGTCATCAACAACGTGACCATGCTTTCCATCGTCCTCACCGGCGCGGCGCTGATCCGCGAGCGCGAGCACGGCACCGTCGAGCATCTGCTGGTCATGCCGGTCACGCCTTTCGAGATCATGAGCAGCAAGGTATGGGCGATGGGGCTGGTCGTCCTTGCCGCCACCGCCTTCGCGCTCACCGCCGTCGTGCAGAGCTGGCTGTCGGTGCCGATCCAAGGCTCGCTCGCGCTGTTCCTGGCCGGGGCGGCGCTGCATCTGTTCGCGACTACCTCGATGGGCATCTTCCTCGGCACCGTCGCCCGCTCCATGCCGCAGTTCGCCCTGCTGCTCATGCTGGTGCTGCTGCCCTTGCAGATGCTCTCCGGCGGCTCGACGCCACGCGAGAGCATGCCGGAGGCGGTGCAGTACATCATGCTCGCCGCGCCCAACACGCATTTCGTGATGCTGGCCCAGGCGATCCTGTACCGCGGCGCGGGCTTCACCGCCGTCTGGCCGCAGTTCCTCGCCATCGCCGCGATCGGGGCGGCCTTGTTCGGCTTCGCGCTCGCCCGGTTCCGTCGCACCATCAGCACCATGGCTTGAGTATGCAAATGAGACAGGGACAAAAGATCAGGACACCCTCGCCATTGAGAAGATGGTTCACCATCTTGGTGGTGGTTGCCGCAGGTCCTGTAGGTTCTCTTTCGGCTGTTGCGGCCGACGAGACGGAAACCGGCACCCTGAGCCTGGTCTTCGAGAACGATCTCTTCTACGGCACGGACCGCAACTACACGAACGGTGTGCGCGCCTCCTGGCTGTCCGGCCCGGACGGGACGCCTGACTGGGCGCTTGGCGCGGCCCGCTGGTTTCCCCTGTTTCCGGAGGGCGGCACCGTGCGGACGAGCTATGCCATTGGACAAAACATGTACACGCCGGACGACATCGCGCTGCGGAATCCGCCGCGCGACGACCGCCCCTATGCCGGCTGGCTGTACGGATCGGTCGGGCTGATCGCCGAGACCGGCCGTCGGCTCGACCAGCTGGAGCTCACGCTCGGAGTCGTCGGACCGGCCTCGCTCGCCGAACAGACCCAGAAGATTGTTCACGAAATTACAGGTTCTCAGGAGGCGCGCGGCTGGGATACCCAGCTTAAGAACGAGCCGGGGGTTGTCCTGACCTACCAGCGCAGCTGGCGCGGCTTCGTCTCGGAATCGGTCTCTGGCTTCGGCTTCGATGCAACGCCGCATGCCGGCGGCGCGCTCGGCAACGTCTTCACCTACGCCAACGCCGGCCTGATGCTGCGCTTGGGTCAACGCCTGCCGCTCGACTACGGCCCGCCGCGCATCCAGCCGAGCCTGCCGGGCTCGGGCTTCTTCGTGCCGCAGGAGGGCTTCGGCTGGTACCTGTTCGCCGGCATGGAGGGGAGGGCGGTCGCGCGCAACATCTTCCTCGACGGCAACACCTTTCGCGACAGCCGCAGCGTCGACAAGGAGTCGCTGGTCGGCGACCTCCAGTTCGGAATCGCCGTGACCTGGCGGAACGTGCGCCTGAGCTACACCCACGTGCTGCGCACGCGGGAGTTCGAGGGTCAGGACGAGGGCGACGATTTCGGGGTCTTCAGCCTCTCGCTGCGGTTTTGATGTCTGATCTTCGGCGCACGTCGGTGAGTTTTCCCGGAAGTCACAGAAGCGTATTTCATATTCCTCGGCGATGCGGTTCAGCCGGAGTCGCAACATCAAGTGCTGCGGAACACCTTTGCGTGGTCGCGTGCAAACTCCTGAAACGTGCGGACGGGGCGACCGGTGATCTGCTCGACCGTATCGAGTACACCTTCCAGATGTCCGGCAGGGGAGCGGCGTAGAATTCGTTCATCGCATCAGCCAGTATCTCTGTCATTTCCATGGCGGTCATCGCTTGTTTGGCCTGGTCCGGTGAGGTGAGGACATAGTGACTGAACCGCGCCAGGCCGCCTCGGATACCGGGGCGGCGTCGAGCCAGCTGCTTTCTTCCTCCAGCGACCTGTCGCGCGAGGCAGATGCGTTGCGTGCCTAGGTCGCCCAGTTCCTGGCGAGCATCCGCGGCGATACCAGGACAGCGTAGTACAGAGCATCCCTGCCGGTCAGTCGGCTGGCAGGGATGCTCCCGATTTTCATTAGGCGAATCTTATGTGCGCCTTGTGTCTTGTGCGAGTGGGCTATGTTGGATAGTGTCGATGGATAAATAAAAAAGACCTAATAAGTCGTGTGGTCAGATTCCGGAAACCGGGGCATTTCGACGGGCAGACAAATTTGCCGGTCGGAGCAGCACGAGAAGGTCAGGGAAGCAAGGTCCGGGTCATTCTCAGTGCCGCCGATTTCGGGGGTGCACCGCCATCGCGTGGCAAGGAATGTCCGGGCGCGCAGGGAGCGAAACGGGAATGGCGTCAGGCGAATTCGTCCTGGAGACGGACGACCTCAGTAAGGAATTCAAAGGTTTCTTCGCGGTGCGTGGCGTGAACCTGCGCGTCCGGAAGGGCGATGTTCATGCCCTGATCGGCCCGAATGGCGCCGGCAAGACCACCGTGTTCAACCTGCTGACGAAATTCCTGACGCCGACATCGGGGCGCATTCTCTACAAGGGCGAGGACATCACCCGGACCAGCCCGGCCGATATCGCGCGCAAGGGCATGGTGCGGTCCTTCCAGATTTCCGCTGTCTTCCCGCATCTGTCGCTGCTGGAGAATGTGCGCATCGCCCTGCAGCGCGAATTGGGCACCTCGTTCCATTTCTGGAAATCCGACGCCAGCCTGGCGGCGCTGAATGACCGGGCGGAGGTACTGCTGGACGCGGTCGGTTTGACCGAATTCCGCAGCCACATGGCCGGCGACCTGCCCTATGGCCGCAAGCGGGCGCTGGAGATCGCCACCACCCTGGCGCTTGACCCGGAGATGCTGCTGCTCGACGAGCCGACGGCCGGCATGACGCATGAGGATATCGTGCGCATCACCGAGTTGATCGGCAAGGTGGCACAGAACCGCACGGTGCTGATGGTCGAACACAATCTCAGCGTCGTCTCCAATCTGTCGAATATCATCACGGTGCTGCAGCGCGGCGAAATTCTGGCCGAGGGATCGTATGATGAGGTGTCGAAAATGCCCGAGGTGATCAGCGCCTATCTGGGGACCGGCAATGGCTGAGGTGCTGCTGAAAGTCTCGGATCTGCAGGCCTTCTATGGCGAATCGCATATCCTGCATGGCATGAACCTGGAGGTCGGGCAGGGCGAGGTCGTCACCCTTCTGGGGCGCAATGGCGCGGGCAAGACCACGACCCTGCGGGCGATCATGGGCATGGTCGGCCAGCGCAGCGGCTCCATCGCCTTCGAGGGCACGGAGACCATCGGCCTGCCATCGAACAAGATCGCCCGGCTGGGCGTTGCCCTGTGCCCCGAAGAGCGCGGCATCTTCGCCAGCCTGAATGTCGAAGAGAATTTGCTGCTGCCGCCGGTGGTAAAGCCCGGCGGCATGCCGCTTGAGGAAATCTTCGACCTGTTCCCCAATCTGAAGACTCGGCTGAAAAGCCAGGGCACCAAGCTTTCCGGCGGCGAGCAGCAGATGCTGGCGATTGGCCGCATCCTGCGCACCGGCGCCAATCTCCTGCTGCTCGACGAACCGACCGAGGGCCTGGCCCCCGTCATCGTGCAGCAGATCGGCGCGGTCATCCGCAAGCTGAAGGAAAAGGGGCTGACGATCCTGCTGGTCGAACAGAATTTCCATTTCGCGGCCACAGTGTCCGACCGGCACTACATCGTCGAACATGGCAGGGTGATCGACATGATCCCCAATGCCGAAGTCGAGACACAACTCGACAAACTGCACACCTATCTGGGTGTCTGATAACCAAGGGAGGTTACGATGAAACATAGTACAGCGTTGCTTGCGGGCGTTGCGGCTCTGGCGCTTTCGGCCGGTTCGGCCCTGGCGCAGGTTTCCGACGATGTGGTGAAGATCGGCGTGCTGAACGATCAGTCCGGCACCTATGCCGACCTGGCTGGCCCCGGCTCCACCCTGGCCGCTCAGATGGCGGTCGAGGATTTCGGCGGCACCGTGCTTGGCAAGAAGATCGAGGTGGTCTTCGCCGACCACCAGAATAAGCCGGATGTCGGCTCCAGCATCGTCAATCGCTGGATCGATGCCGAACAGGTCGATGTCGTGGTTGATGTGCCGACCTCCTCGGTGGCGCTCGCCGTGCAGGAAATCACAAACCGCAAGGGCAAGGTGCATCTGAATTCCACCGCCGCCACCTCCGACCTGACCGGCAAGGCCTGCTCGCCGACCGGCGTACACTGGACCTACTCCACCACGGCGCTGGCCAATGGCACTGGCAAGGCCATCGTGGCCCAGGGCGGCAAGAACTGGTTCTTCCTGACCGCCGACTACGCCTTCGGCCATGCGCTGGAGCGAGACGTCTCCAAGGTGGTGAAGGAGGCCGGCGGCGAGGTGAAGGGCGTTGTGCGCCATCCCTTCCCGAACCAGGACTTCTCCTCCTTCCTGCTGCAGGCCCAGGCCTCGGGCGCGCAAGTCATCGGCCTGGCCAATGCGGGCGCCGATACCATCAACTCGATCAAGCAGGCCGGCGAATTCGGCATCACCCAGGCCGGGCAGAAGCTGGCCGGGCTGCTGGTCTTCCTGTCCGACATCCACAGCCTCGGCCTGGACACCGCGCAGGGCCTGCAACTGACCACCGGTTTCTACTGGGACATGGATGACGAGGCTCGCGCCTGGTCGAAGAAATTCGCCGCCAGGCATAATGGCGCCATGCCCACCATGGCCCAGGCCGGCGTCTATTCCGCCGTCGCGCATTATTTGAAGGCGATCAAGGAAGCCGGCACCGATGACGGCAAGAAGGTCGTCGACAAGATGAAGGAATTGCCGGTGAAGGATTTCTTCGCCCGCAATGCCAGCCTGCGCGCCGATGGCCGCATGGTGCACGACATGTATCTGGTCGAGGTGAAGAAGCCGTCCGAATCCAAGGGTCCGTGGGATTACTACAAGGTCCTGCGCACCATCTCGGGCGAGGAGGCCTATGGCCCGATGAGCCCCGCCTGCTCGCTCGCCAAGGGCTGAGCGTCACCTGAACGGACCGACGGGGATTGGGATGTTCGAACTGCTCGGCATACCGCCGCAAGTGTTGTTCGGCCAGCTGCTGCTGGGGCTCATCAATGGCGCGTTCTACGCCACGCTGAGCCTTGGCCTGGCCCTTATTTTCGGGCTGCTGAACATCATCAACTTCGCCCATGGGGCGTTGTACATGATGGGGGCCTTCGTGGCCTGGCTGCTGCTCAACATGCTCGGCATCGGCTACTGGCCGTCGCTGTTCCTCGCCCCTGTCCTCGTCGGTCTTTTCGGCATCCTGCTTGAAAAGACCATGCTCAGCCGGCTGTACAAGCTGGATCACCTCTACGGGTTGCTGCTGACCTTCGGTCTGGCATTGATGATCGAAGGCCTGTTCCGGCAGATGTATGGCGTCTCCGGCCTGCCTTATCCGATCCCGGATGCGCTGAAGGGCGGGCAGAATCTGGGCTTCATGTTCCTGCCCAATTACCGTAGCTGGGTGGTGGTCGCCTCGCTGCTGATCTGCTTTGCCACCTGGTTCCTGATCGAGCGTACGAAGCTCGGTTCCTACCTGCGGGCCGCCACGGAAAATCCGGCGCTGGTGCAGGCCTTCGGCATCAATGTGCCGCGCATGATCACGCTGACCTATGGCTTCGGCGTGGCGCTGGCCGGTTTTGCCGGGGTGCTGGCGGCGCCGATCTATTCGGTCAATCCGCTGATGGGCTCCAACCTGATCATCGTCGTCTTCGCCGTGGTGGTGATCGGCGGCATGGGGTCGATCATGGGGGCGATCCTGACAGGCTTCGGCCTCGGCATGGTCGAGGGGCTGACCAAGGTGTTCTATCCCGAGGCCTCGAACACAGTGATCTTCATCATCATGGCGATCGTGCTGGTATTGAAGCCGGCCGGCCTGTTCGGCCGCGCACGGTAAGGGGAGCAGCCGCATGATCCGCATACTCGGTCTCGTCGTGCTGGTGGCTGCCGCCCTGGCGGCCCCCTACTTCTTCTACCCGATCTTCCTGATGAAGGCGCTGTGCTTCGCGCTGTTCGCCTGCGCCTTCAACCTGCTGCTGGGCTATGTCGGGCTGCTGTCCTTCGGGCATGCCGCCTTTCTGGGGACGGCGGCCTATATCACCGGCCATTCGATGAAGGTGCTGGGGCTGCCGCCGGAGCTGGGCATCCTGGCCGGCACTGCGGCGGCGGCACTGGTCGGGCTGGTCTTCGGCTGGCTGGCGATCCGCCGGCAGGGCATCTATTTCGCGATGATCACCCTGGCGCTGTCGCAGATGATCTTTTTCTACGCCCTGCAGGCACCGTTCACCGGTGGCGAGGACGGCATCCAGGCCATCCCGCGCGGGTATCTGCTGGGCTTCATAGACCTGACCAGCGAGATCGCGCTGTATCACTTCGTCCTGGCGATCTTCGTGTTCGGCTGGCTGGTGATCTACCGCACCATCCATTCGCCCTTCGGCCAGGTGCTGAAGGCAATTCGCGAGAACGAGCCGCGCGCCATCTCGCTCGGCTACCGCACCGATCACTACAAGCTGGTGGCCTTCGTGCTGTCGGCGGCGCTGTCGGGCATGGCGGGATCGACCAAGACGCTGGTGTTCCAGCTGGCCTCGCTGACCGATGTGCATTGGCACATGTCGGGCGAGGTGGTGCTGATGACCCTGCTGGGCGGCATGGGCACTGTGTTCGGCCCGGTGGTTGGCGCGTTTCTGGTTGTCAGCATCCAGAATTATCTGGCGCAGATGGGGTCCTGGGTGACGATCATCCAGGGCGGCATCTTCGTGGTCTGCGTACTGCTGTTCCGCCGGGGTATCGTCGGCGAATTCCTGGCGCTGGTCCGCAAGCTGCGCGAGAAGCAGGCCCGGACCGGCTGATCTGGAGAGTGACGCGGCGGGGACAGACTCCCCGCCGCCGATAGCGCCGCCGTGGCAGGGATCGCCGCATCCTCAGCCGATGGCGGTGAGCGGTACGCCGGATGCCATTTCTATGCGCACATGCTGTCCCTTCAGCCAGCCGCTGCTCAGTGCCAGAACTAGGGCCAGGAACATCAATAGGCTACAGGTCTCCTGCACCCACTGGCCTGCTGCCGTTTTGATGGACACCGAGATAGGCTCGTTAATGCTATGCCGGGTGAAGGTTGCAGCTGCTCCATCAGATCACCGGAATTCATAATACATCATCGAGGTACATAAGCTTCACACAAGATTATAGGTGACAAAGCGAAGAGCCGTGCTGTGTTAGAAGATATAAAAGCCGTAAAAGCGGCCATTCAGGAGGATGTCACAATGCAGCGAATACCAATGGAGAGCTACGAGGCGGCCCGCGATGCCTTCCGCTGGGACGTGCCCGAGAGTTTCAATTTCGGCGGCGATGTGATCGACGCCTGGGCGCGCGAGCGGCCCGACCATCCGGCGCTGATCTGGTGCGACGACCAGGGCAATGAGCGCCGGCTGACCTATGCCGATATAGCCGAGCTGTCGAACCGTGTCGCCAATGCGCTGTCGGCGCGCGGGGTGAAGCGCGGCGACCGGGTGATCGTCATGCTGCCGCGCATCCCGGAATGGCAGATGGCGATGGTCGGCTGCCTGAAGCTGGGCGCGATCCCGATCCCCTGCATCGATATGCTGACCGAGCGCGATATCGCCTATCGCCTTGCCAATTCTGAGGCCACAGGAGCCATTACCACCCTGTCCAACATCGGCAAGTTCGCCTCCGGAGACCACTTGCTGGCCAGCCTTTCGGTCGGGGGGGCTGAAGGGCATTGGGAGGATTTCGACGTGGCGCTGGCCGATGCGTCCGACCGGTTCCAGCCGGCCCGCCTGGCTGCCGACGAGCCGGCGATCATGTATTATACGTCGGGCTCCACCGGCCATCCGAAGGGCGTTCTGCACGCCAGCCGGGGGATCTTCGCCTGGCGCGTCTCGGCCTGGTACTGGCTGACGCTGACGCCCGAAGACGTAATGTGGTGTACGGCGGATACCGGCTGGAGCAAGGCCGGCACCTCGATCATCTTCGGCCCCTGGAGCTGCGGCTCGACCGTGGTGTTCTACAATGGCCGCTACGATCCGAAGCTGCGGCTGGAAACGCTGGCGCGCTACCGTGTGACGGTATTCTGTGCGGCGGCGACCGAGCTGCGCCGGCTGGTGCAGGAGGATGTCGCCGGCTACGACCTCTCCGCCCTACGCATGACCGTCTCGGCCGGCGAGAGCGTGAACCCGGAGATCGTGCGCGGCTGGAAGCGCCTAACCGGCGTCGATTTGCTGGATGGCTATGGCCAGACCGAGACGTTGATGACGGTGCTGAATTATCCGCCCTTGCCGGTGAAGCCCGGCTCCATGGGCAAGCCGCTGCCGGGCACCGAGGCGGCAGTAATCGACATGGAGGGAAGGTTCGCCCCCGCTGGTACGCCCGGCCGGCTGGCGATCCGCGCCGATAACCCGCAGATCATGCTGGGTTACTGGAAGGAGCCTGAGCGCACGGCGGCCAATTACATGAAGATCGGCGGCGCGGACTGGTTCCTGACCGGCGATCTCGCCCGCATGGACGAGGATGGCTATCTGTTCTACGAGGGACGCTCGGATGATGTCATCAACTCCGCCGGCTACCGCATCGGGCCGATGGAGGTGGAGAATGTGCTGATGGAGCACGAGGCCGTGGCCGAATGCGCCGTCGTTGCCAGCCCGCACGAGGAGCGCGGCGAGGTGGTGAAGGCGTTCATCGTGCTGAAGGCCGGGCATGTCGGCGAGGATGCCCTCGTGAAGCAGTTGCAGGATCACTGCAAGGCGCTGACCGGCCCCTATAAATATCCGCGCCGCATCGAGTTCACGGCCGATCTGCCGAAGACCGCGTCGGGCAAGATCAAGCGGCGTGAACTGCGCGACCGGGAATTCGCGGCGCAGAGCTTCTTGGCGAAGAAAGAAGATGCCTGAAACTCGGTGAGTTCGACTGTACTCGCTGCCGGATTCTTGCTGAGACCGTAAATCAGGAAATCCTAGTGGTTGGTGAGTTTCGCATTCGCGAAGGTGCATTGCACAAAAAAATGATTTATGACTCGTCGTTCATTTTTTATTGACAACGTTGCTTTCCCAACCCCAAACTCCTGTTGCCCGTCAGGCGTAGCGGCGGGCTACCCAAACAAGAGGGGCCGGCGTGCGAACCTCCTTTCGCCCGAACGGCCTGAGGGAGGAAATCAATGGCCAGTAAAAAGAGCGGCGTGTCGCGTCGCACGATTCTGAAAGGTGCCGGCTCCGCCGCTGCGGCCGGCGCCTTTGCCACCACCATCACCGGCTTTCCCCATATCGCCGGCGCCCAGGCGAAGGTGATCCGTATCGGCATGCCGACCATCCTGTCCGGTCGTGTTGCCATCCTCGGCACCTCCAGCCGCGCTGCCGTGCAGCTGGCGGTGCAGGAATTCAACGCCGCCGGCGGCGTGAACGGGCGCACGGTCGAACTGATCGACCGCGATTCCAAGGGTCGCCCGGACGAGGCCGCCAAGGTCACGCGCGACCTGATCAACAATGACGGCTGCGAGATCATCATCGACGGCGAGGCGTCGTCCGGCTCCTTCGCGGTGCAGGAGGTGATTCGCGACATTCCGGTGCTCTGCCTTCACACATGCTCGGAATCATCGACCCTCACGGCCGATCCGAAGCTGCATGTGAAGACCGCTTTCCGCAGCGCCCGCCAGGGTATCCATGACGCGGTGGCCGGCGGTAAGTATGCCTCCGTCATCTCCAAGGCCAAGGGCCTGAAGAAGTGGATGACCTGTTCGCCGGATTACGCCTATGGCCGCGATAACACGGCGGAATTCCTGGAATACCTGAAGGTCTTCGATCCCAATGTGGAGGTTGTCGACCAGGTCTGGCCGAAGCTGTTCCAGCCGGACTACACCGAGAACATCACCAAGATCCTGCAGGTGAAGCCGCAGGCGATGTATTCAGCGCTTTGGGGGGGGGATCTCGTTGCCTTCATCGAGCAGTCGAACCTCTACAGCCTGTTCAACAACATCACCTTCTTCTCTGGCGGGCTCGGTGATCCGCCCGTGCTGACCGCGATCAAGAACCTGCCAGCCGGGCTGAACACGGTCTATCGCTACAACCGGTTTTACCCGGACAAGCCGGGCAATCAGGCCTTTGCCGAGGGCTATAACGGCATCGCCAAACAGGAGCCGACCAACTGGTCCTGGCAGAACCGCCTGGCCTGTCATTTCATCTTCGAAGCCCTGAAACGGACCAACGGCAAGACTGACGGTGCGGCGCTGGCGGCCGAGGTGAAAGGCATGGAGCTGGATTCGCCCTTCGCAGTGGAAGACAAGATCACCATGCGGGCGGACGATCACACCATCATCGGCTATCCGGCCGCCTGGGGTGTGACGAGCAGCAAGTTCCCATATGTCGAGAACTTCACCGCGCCTGCGTGGTCGGAAATCATCCAGCTCGAAGGCGAGTGGAAAAAGCGGAAAGGGTACGCCTGACGCACCTTGCGGCATCCGGGGAAGATATTCCCCGGATGCCGCTCCTTTTTTCCACGGAATTTACGGGAGAACGGCCTTGGAGCTGGAAGCGCTTGCGGGCTGCCTGTCGTCGATATCCTGCGCGGTGACGCAGGTCTCGACCGGGCTGATCATCGGTATGTTGTTGTTCCTGGTGGCATCGGGCCTGTCGCTGATCTTCGGCGTGCTCGGCGTCATCAATTTCGCGCACGGCTCCTTCTATATGATCGGGGCGTATTTCGCTTTCAGCGCCTATCAGCTGACCGATAGTTTCACCCTGGCCATCCTGTCCGGCGCGCTGGGCGTCGGCATTTTCGGCATGGCCTTCGAGCGGCTGTTCATGAGCAAGGTCTACGGTCGCGACGTGCTGATGCAGCTTCTGGTCTGCTACGCCTTCATCCTGATCCTGGATGACATGGTGAAGATCCTCTACGGCGCGGAATACCAGCTTATGGGCATGCCGGATGCCTTCGCCTTGCCGCCGCTGCAGGTCGCCGGCGGGTACATCCCGTCCTATTACGTCTTCATGATCGGCATTTCGGCGGTTGTCGGGCTGGTGCTCTGGCTCGGCATCGCCAAGACGCGCTTCGGCAAGGTGGTGCGGGCCGCCGCGATCAACCCGACCATGGTCAGCGCTTTGGGCATCAACACGACGCTGCTCTACGCCTTCGTCTTCGGCATTGGCAGCCTGCTGGCCGGCACCGCCGGCGCGCTGGCCGCGCCGATCCGCACGCTGACGCCGGGCATGGGGCTGTCGATCCTGATCGAAAGCTTCATCGTCACCGTGATCGGCGGCATGGGTTCCATCGTCGGCGCTTTCATCGCGGCCCTGCTGATCGGGCTGACGCGGTCCTTCGGGTCGATGGGTTTCCCGCTGTTCGTCGATGGCATGATGTTTGCCGTGATGGCCCTCGTGCTGATCGTGAAGCCGAGTGGCCTGTTCGGCCGGCCGGTGCAGTGATGCTGGGCCGATCTTCCCTGCGCGACCTCGCCTGGGCCGGCTTGCTGCTGGCCGGGCTGCTGGTGCTGCCGATCCTGGTGCCGCATCCGGCGATGCGCGATTTCGTGATCTATGTCATCGCCTATGGCCTGCTGGCCATGTCGCTGAACCTGCTGGTCGGCTTCACTGGTCTGGTGTCCTTTGGCCATGCCGCCTATTTCGCGTCGGGCGCCTATATCTTCGGCCTGCTGATGCAGTCGGGAAATGTCTCCCTGCCGGTGGCGATGCTGGCGGCGGTGGGCGGCACGGCGCTGCTGGCGCTGGTGATCGGCGCGATCTGCGTGCGGTTGAAGGAGATCTATTTCGCCTTCCTTACGCTCGCCTTCCAGATGTTCATCCACTCGATCATCCTGACCTGGGTGTCGCTGACCGGCGGCGACCAGGGGCTAATGGGCGGCATCCCGCGCCCGGTCTTCCTGGGTGTCGACCTGAACGACAGCATGACGCTCTACATCTTCTGCACCGTGGTGTTCATCGTCTGCCTGGTGATCATGCGCCAGATCGTGCAATCGCCCTTCGGTTATACGCTGCGGATGATCCGCGACAACCCGCAGCGCGCCAATTTCCTTGGCGTGAACGTGGTGCGCATGAAGCTGGCGATCTTCGTCATCGCCGGCACCATGGCCTCGGTCGGCGGCATCATCCTGGCGCTGTTCGTCTCGGGTGCCTATCCGGAATTCGCCTTCTGGACGATGTCCGGCGAGGCGATTGTCATGATCATGCTGGGCGGCACGCAGCTTTTCCTCGGCCCGTTCGTCGGTGCCATCCTATTGCAGACCCTGAACCATTTCGTAACGATCTATACCGAACATCACGGGCTGGTGCTGGGTGCCATCATCCTGGTGTTCGTGCTGGGGCTGCGGCGTGGCCTGGCCGATTTCGTCTATCTCTGGTTCCAGGATCGCCGGACCAGGAAGCTTGAGAAGGAGACCGGTCGATGAGCCACACTCTCGAGGGCAGGGTCGCCGTCGTCACCGGCGGGGCCAGCGGCATTGGCGAGGCCTGTGCGCGTGATCTGGCCGCACGCGGCGCCCGACTGGTGATTGCCGATATCAACGAGGCTCTTGCGAAGCAGGTCGCCGCCAGCCTGAAGGGCGCGATCCATGCCCGGCTGGACGTCACCAGCGTCGACGACACCGAGGCGCTGGCCGAGCGTGTCGCCCGCGAGATGGGGCCGACCGATATCCTCGTAGCCTCCGCCGGCGTGCTGCAACCGCCGCTGCCGCCGGAAGAGCTGTCGATGGAAATCTGGGACCGGGTCATCGCGGTCGACCAGCGCGGCGTCTATGTCAGCAATGTCGCTTTCGGCCGGCGCATGGCGTTGCGCGGTGCCGGGTCGATCATCAACATCGCCTCGGTCACCAGCTTCCGCTCCGCGCCGCTGCACGCCTATGCCCCGGCCAAGGCGGCGGTGGTGTCGATCACCCAGACCCTGGCCACCGAATGGGGCCGCTCCGGCGTGCGGGTGAACGCCATCGCCCCCGGCTATGTGCTGACCCCGGCATTGCAGGCCGCCATCGACGATGGCAAGCGCGATCCGAAGGCGCTGGAGGAGAACTCTGCCTTTGGCCGGCTGATCCGCACCGAGGAGATCGCCAAGGCGTGCAGTTTCCTCGCTTCGGACGATGCCTCGGGCATCACCGGCGTCGCCCTGCCGGTGGATGGCGGCTGGCTCGTCGCCCCGCCCTGGCACACCTATGGCGGCGTGCCGCCGAAGCGGGGTTAGCGGCGATGCTGAAAGTCGAGAATCTCTACAAGGCCTTTGGTGGCGTCGTGGCGATGAATGATGTCTCGCTGGATTTCCCGACCGGGTCGCTGACGGCGATCATCGGGCCGAACGGCGCGGGTAAGACGACCTTCTTCAACCTGATCTCCGGCCATATCCGCCCGGATCGCGGGCGGGTGCTGTTCGACGGCCAGGATCTGGTCGGCCGCTCCAGCCTGGAGATCGTACGCCGGGGCATCGGTCGCGCCTTCCAGGTGGCCTCGATCTTCCCCAGCCTGACCTTGCGGGAAAGCCTGATGGCGGCGGTGATTTCGCACCGCCGGCAATCGACGCAGGTGCTCACCCGCTTCCCGCTGCAAAGTGCGGCGGACCGGGTGGAAGAGATCATGGCGCTGCTGGAACTGACCGCGAAGGCCGATGTGCTGTCGCGCAGCCTGTCGCATGGCGACCAGAAGCTGCTCGATATTGCGCTGGCGCTGGCGATGGACCCGAAAGTGCTGCTGCTCGACGAGCCGACGGCGGGCATGGGGCCGGAGGAGCGCTGGCAGATGATCGACAAGGTCTATCGCCTGTGGGAGGCGGAAAAGATGACCCTGGTGTTCATCGAGCATGACATGGGCATCGTCTTCAAGATCGCTCAGACCATCCGCGTGCTGAAATACGGTGCCGTCCTGGCCGAGGGCACGCCGGATGACATCCGCAGCAACCCGGATGTGATCGATGCCTATCTCGGTACCGATCACGATGCCACCGTCTCTGCCGGGGAGGGCTGACCATGACCCAGGCCATGCTTGAGGTGAAGGGCATCGACGTCTTCTATGGCGCCAGCCAGATATTGTTCGGTGTCGACCTGACGGTGGAGAAGGGCCAGACCATGGCGCTGCTCGGCCGCAACGGCGCGGGCAAGAGCACGACCTTCAAGGCCATCGCCGGCATTGCCCCGCCACGCCGGGGCGAGATCAATCTGGCCGGCGTGACCGTCTCGGGCCGCAAGCCCTACCGCATCGCCCGGGCCGGCATCGGCTATGTGCCGGAAGACCGGCAAGTGTTCCCGGAACACAGCATCGAGGACAATCTCGTCATCGGCACCAAGAAAGGTCCGAATGGCGAGGATTACTGGACTCTGGAGCGGGTCTATGAGGCGTTCCCGATCCTCGCCGGCATGCGCCACCGCATGGCCGGCCGCCTGTCCGGCGGCGAGCAGCAGATGCTGACCATCGCCCGCACCCTGATGGGGAACCCGGAAATCCTGCTGCTCGACGAGCCGTCCGAGGGGCTGGCGCCAATCATCGTGCAGGCCATCGGCGATCTGATCCGGCGATTGCGGGACATGGGGGCGACCATCCTGCTGGCCGAACAGAACATGCATTTCTGCCTCGGCATCGCCACTCATGCGACCGTGGTCGATAAGGGGCAGATCGTCTATCGCGACACAATCGAGGGGTTGAGGGCGAACGATGCCATCAAGCAGCGCTATCTCGCCATCTAAAGCCCGGAATGGGGCCCGGAAAGGCAGCAACACGCCGGAGGCGCTGTTGGCGCTGTACCGGCAGATGCTGCTGATCCGGCGCACCGAGGAGAGGCTGTCCCAGCTTTTCGCCGATGGCGAGGTGCCGGGCTTCATCCATCTCTCCATCGGGCAGGAGGCGATTGCCGCCGGGCTGGGATCGGTGCTGGAGCGCAAGGACACCATCGCCTCGACCCATCGCGGCCACGGCCACGCCTTGGCCAAGGGCGTCGAACTGAACGGCTTTTTCCAGGAAGTGATGGGAAGGGAGACCGGCGTGTGCAAGGGGCGGGGCGGCTCGATGCATGTCGCCGACATGTCGGCCGGCATGCTGGGCGCGAACGGTATCGTCGGCGCCGGCATGCCGATCGCCGTCGGCAGTGCGCTGGCCCATCAGGTGCGCAAGACCGGCGGCGTCGGCGTGGTCTTCTTCGGCGATGGCGCGCTGGCCGAAGGCGTGCTGCATGAGAGCCTGAACCTGTCCGCCCTGTGGCAGCTGCCGGTGCTGTTCGTGTGCGAGAATAATGGCTGGTCGGAATTCTCCCCGACCTCGAAGCAGTTCGTCGCCCCGCTGGCCAAGCTGGCCGACGCCTTCGGCATCCCGGCCGAGACCATCGACGGCAATGATGTCGAGATCGTCGCCGAAACGGCGGGCCGGCTGGTCTCCGAAATCCGCAAGGGTGGCGGGCCGCGTGTGCTGGAATGCATCACCCAGCGGGTGCGCGGCCATTACGAGGGCGATGCGCAGAAATACCGCGACCCGGCCGAATTGAAGGACCGCGACAAGATCGACCCGCTGCCGCGCGCGGAGTCCCGCCTGTCGCTGCTGGGCGTGTCCGAGGCCGTGCTGGCGGCACTGGAGACCGAGGTGATGGCCGAGATCGACGCCGCGACCGAGGCAGCGCGCGCCGCCCCCCTGCCGGAATTCGTGGCGGCGCAGGCCGATGTCTATACCCCGGCGGGAGTGTAGCGATGGCAGAGCTTCGCTACGTCCGTGCGCTGAACCAGGCCCTGTCCGACGCCATGGCGGAAGACCCGTCTGTCATCGTCTTCGGCGAAGATATCGCGGCGGCTGGCGGTCCCTTCGGCGTGACGCGCGGCTTGCTGGAAGCCTATGGCGAGGACCGTGTGCGCGACACGCCGATCTCGGAAGCCACCATTGTTGGCGCCGCCGTGGGCGCGGCGATGACCGGGCTGAAGCCGGTGGTCGAGATCATGTTCATGGATTTCGTCGCCATCGCGATGGATGCCATCGTCAACCAGGCGGCCAAGGCGCGTTTCATGTTCGGTGGTCAGGGCAGCGTGCCGATGGTGGTGCGCCTGCCGCATGGCGGCGGCGTCTCCGCCGGGCCGCAGCATTCGCAATGCCTGGAGGCATGGTTCGCGCATATCCCCGGTCTGAAAGTGGTGTGCCCGGCCAGCGTCGCAGATGCCTATGGGCTGATGCGCGCCGCCATCGATGATCCCGATCCGGTAATCATGGTGGAGAACAAGGCGCTCTATGCCCGCAAGGAGGATGTGCCAGACGATCTGCCTGTCGTGGAGATTGGCAAGGCCCGCATCGCCCGGCCCGGCCGGGACGCAACCATCGTGACCTATGGGGCGGCGCTCTACACCGCGCTGGACGCCGCCGACACGCTGGCGGGCGAGGGGGTGGAGGCCGAGGTGCTGGACCTGCGCTCGCTGCAGCCCTGGGACGAGGCGGCGGTACTGGAGTCCCTGTCGCGCACCCACCGGCTGGTGGTCGCGCATGAGGCGGTGGAGGCCTTCGGCATCGGCGCGGAGATCGCCGCCCGCATGGCCGATATCGGCTTCGACGAGCTGGACGGCCCGATTGTCCGTGTCGGCGCGCCCTTCATGCCCGTGCCGTTCGCCAAGACCCTGGAGCAGGGCTATCTGCCGGATGCCGGCCGAATCGCCGATGCCGTCCGCAAGACCCTGGCCTGAAACCGTAACGAGGAACATTCCCGATGAGCGAGCAGACAGTCCTGACCGAAGTGAAGGGGGCAATCGGCATCATCACCGTGAATAGGCCGGAGGTGATGAACGCGCTCGACGTGCCGACCGTGCTGGCGCTGGAACAGGCGCTGGACGGGATGGAGAAGAACAAGGATGTACGCGTCATCGTCGTCACCGGCGCAGGCGAGAAGGCCTTCGTGGCCGGGGGTGACATTGCCGACATGAATTCCCGGCAGGCGCTGGACCACTACATCGAGTTTGCCGAGGTGATCCACCGCGTCTTCCGACGGTTCGAGCTGTCCGACAAGCCGACCATCGCCGCCGTCAACGGCTGGGCGCTGGGCGGCGGGACCGAGCTGCTGCTGTCGCTCGACATCCGCATCGCCGCCGAAACCGCGAAGGTCGGCCTGCCGGAAATCACGCTGGGGCTGATTCCCGGTGCCGGCGGTACGCAGCGCATGATCCGCCAGATCCCGCTGTGCAAGGCGAAGGAGCTGATGTTTGCCGGCGCCCATATCACGGCGGCGGAGGCGCTCAGCTTCGGCCTGATCAACCGTATCGTGCCGAAGGACCGGCTGATGGCGGAGGTGATGGAGTTGGCCGAGCGTATTGCCCATAAATCGCCGCTGATCCTGAAGGTGATGAAGCGCACCATCCGCGACGGTGCCGATATGCCGCTGCCCTCGGCGCTGGCGCATGAGCAGGCGATGGCCAGCCTGATCTTCGACAGCGCCGATGCGCATGAGGGATGCACAGCCTTCTTGGAGAAGCGGAATGCCGTCTTCACCGGCAAATAAGGGCCAGGCGCTGACCGATCTGGTGATGCCGAAGCTGGGCCTCACCATGACGGAAGGCGTGCTGGCTGAATGGAAGGTAAAGCCCGGCGACAGCGTGTCGGCGGGGGCGGTGATCTTCGTCGTCGAGACCGACAAGATCGCCAATGAGGTCGAAGCCCCCAGCGCCGGCACGATTGCCGAGATTCTGGTCCAGACCGGCGAGACCGTGCCGGTCGGCACCGCCGTCGCGCGCTGGACCGGGAAAGGGTTCATCGCCGAGGCGCCAGATGCGCCCGAGCCTGCTATGGAAGCGCCGAAACCGGTTCCGGTGCCGGCCTCGGCTGGTGAGCGGGTACGGGCGACGCCGCTGGCCCGCCGCATCGCCAAGGCGCAGGGCGTCGATCTCCACGCCATTGCCGGCAGCGGGCCGGATGGGCGCATCAAGGCTGCCGATGTCACGGCGGCGGCCAAAGCGGTTCCATCCTCTCCGCCCTCTGCCGAGGGCGAGCGTATCGCGCTCTCCGCCAAATATTTGTCCATGGTGCGCCGGGTCGTGACGGCCAGGCGCGAAATACCGGACTTCCAGATCGTCCGCACCGCCGATGTCGGCGCGCTGCTGGAACTGCGCGCGCAGCTGAACGCTGCCGGCGGACGGAAGATCAGCGTCAACGACATGGTGCTGAAGGCGGCCGGTCGGGCGCTGCTCACCGTGCCGCGGGCCAACCGTATCTGGGATCATGACGCCCATATCGCCTTCACCACCACCGATGTCGGCATGGTGGTGAACAGCGAGGAGGGGCTGTTCATCCCCATCCTGCGCGATGTCGGGCGGCTGCCGCTCGACCGGCTGGGGGG